>JAYVPE010000239.1:0-25686 GCA_043757575.1 Pirellula sp. | reverse complement strand
CATAAAAACGTCGTAACGAACCACAAAAACGTTACAATATCACATGCGAATCATGCTAGCATTTGAGATTGTCCCAATTCCAATCGCACAGGTCGAATCTATTCGTTCAGCCAGAAACTATAGCTGGCTGGCCCCTACTTCCCTACATAGCTGGCTGGCCCCTACTTCCCACATTTTTTCCACATCATCGACTACCAAGTTTTGTGGTTCGTTGAAATGCTGCTACATCCATTTGCGATAGCATTCTACGCTCAAAAAAAGCCTAGCCGGTTGCACCCAATCATTACAACGCATTGTAGGCGAACATTTACCAAGAAATTACAATCGGAGCCGACCAAGACCGACCATCTGGGACTGAGATCACGGCATAACTCGGAGGTGTTACACGTGAACCTTCGATATCAAATACTCCCTTATCCGATGATATGGTTACAACCCAGGATGTAACATACGACTCATCAAGGAAAACTCTCCTTTTCGAAGTTGAAAGACAAATTCCCCTAGGTAAACTTGCAAATTCTAGAATGGCAATCTCCGCTAGTGTTTTGGAGTCCGTAAAGAACTTCAAATCAAAAGCATTCTCGCTTGCAATCCCAAACTTAGAATCAATGCGAACTACAGGCTTTACCTTGATCGCTGGAACAAATACCAATTGCTGACCCAGTGTTAACCTGAATGTTTTGTCTTCTTTGGCAACGTCAAAGGCCGCTTCAATCAACAAGTCTCTGTGCATGTCAGTAGAACTCAAAGTAAGATACGCATATTCCCCAGGCTTAAATACTCGATCGCTCCAGCTTGTTTCAATGCAACCACAGCTCTTTCCAGCCAACGCAAGTCTTATATTCGATTTGCATTGATTTAGGACTAACGATTGACCCGGAATTACTCTAGATGATTCATTTTCCGATGCTTCGAAAACACGACGTCGCGGAATTGTTACCCTGACTGGGGATCCTAAAACAAAGGTCGCGTCCGTTATGTGAACTTGGCTGACTTGTTCAAGAGTCGATCGACTCCGCAGAAAAAGCAGCAACACAGGAATCACGCAGCCAAACGCAGCTGCAACAAGGGTAACGTGACGATTTCGAGGCATAAAGCAACCGTACAATCAAACAAAAGTGATACGCATATGACGCCGCATTAACTCGACGTCATATGCTCCTGTTTAGGAAGTTTCGTGCTGAATAAGTCATGTACGAAACTACTACGAAATCGTACATGCGGCGCACTTCTTCACTTGAATCGTTTGGCTAGATATCAGCGTATCAGTGCACTGACAATCCAAGATCCATTGGCCATTGACATAAATATAACCATTGCTAGCACAAACACTATTCCATGTTTGCTTTGTTTTTCCAATAGTATCCGCCGAATTTGCACCCATTAAGCAAAATAATCCAGTACCTCCGCATACGCCATCCGACGGAGTGTACGTGTACGTCCCAGAACACTTTCTTGGATCGCTTTCTAAGAACCCACAAGATTCCACTCCGCCGCTAACAACTCGTCCGCAATTGCCTCCCGTGTATCCACTCAAAACCATTGGGAAAGCGCAACTATCCCCACAGGAATCCGAAAAAACATACGATCCCGGAAGTAATACCGAAGCCATAAGCAACAAGATGAATCCACTTTTCCATACGCCAGGTTTGCAAGTCATTTCAATACCCTCAAAATACTAGGTAACAAATCTGCCCATACGCTTGGACAGAACAACAACTACTGTAATAAACAGGACAAGGGCTAAGCTGTAATAAAGCCAACCAATATCGTTTCGCCCTGCATTCTTGGATTCCGCGAGAACGGATAAATTCTTAACGCTACCCAGGTTATTTACTGGGTAAGCTGTAACAACAATCCCGATCACTTCATTGAGATTGTTGAACTCCTGTACCGTTGTTTTAGATGGCACAAATAGTGCGAAGGTGTCGTCGGCAATTTCTGGGTTTAGATCGGCTCGACGCACCTGAACGTATTTTATAAATCCCGACCGAGGCCCCTCCTGCCCGCTTTTGACTTCGATCTCTAAGTATCGCATTGGCAATTTCACGGGTCTAACATCCTTAAAATTTTCGAAAAAAGACACTGAACGCGAATTCGGTGTCGTTGTTCTTACTCTAGTAATATTGAAGAGTTCATCGAACTCCAACTGACATGACATGCCGAATTTAGCAATACTGAAGTCGATAATACTACGGACTGAAGTAGATCTATAGGATATGCTATTATCTGACTGTTTTGCCAATGTTCGTAATATTGCAACTGATTTTCGCAGAGGAAGCAACTCATCAATCCCCAAAAAACCAGTGTTCGAACTCGCGTCTCGAAGAATCGCATTGCCAAACATGGAATCGGGTGAGCTTGAGGCAGGCATGAAGGTCATTTTCTTATGCCCATCATTGACATCAATGATAGAAGCTGAGCCGCCGACAATTGCCTCGTTGCGAATACGTTTACCATCCGCGATTATATTCAGGGACTGACTTAAGAAAAAAACATGACTCTCGTCGGTCTTAGGCTTTTGAAGAAATCGTGACACGGTTTTCGATAAATCATTCGTATCCAATACACTCGGTTCGAACGTTTCCGAAATCTTTTGCAAGGTAGAACTTCGACCTACACAGGTAAGAAGCATCCTCTCGATAGTTGCGTCCAGTGTAAGCACTCCGTCATATTGTTCCCAATACCCGAGCGCTTTCAAAACCTTGGGATCCACACTTTGAGCATTCGAGTGGGAATGCCAAGCAAGGACTAATGCAACTACACCTACTAAAAAATCTCGATTTAACATCCATTTCCTCCTCAGCAGTTTGGGATTTTTGCCTTCGGTCCCCGAATGAACGCTTGCGTTGCGGTTGGCTTTTCAGCGACGAGATCCTTGACCTGCTGAACCAAGGAATCAATCTCATCCAATTTTAGACTTGAAATCGACGCCATGACGAATCTCCTTGAAAAGAAAAAGAAAGGGTGAAATACCGATCATTTCTCCGCCATCGTGAAAACAGTAAACGTCCAACAACTAACCAATTTGGTCGGCCTGCCAAAGTGCCTCATTTCTAAAGATCGCAATCTGCCTCCAAGTTGACTGAGAAATATGGAAATATTTTTCAAAATTAGTAGATTAAGTTGGTCAAGGTAGTTTTGGTTCTCGGTTGTTCGTTCTCGGTTGTCCGTTCTCGTTCCGATCTGTCGATGAATGGCGATCGCTGAGCTGTTTCCGCGTTTTTTTTGCATGAGATTCAATGTCGAAAGCGATACGCCTATTTCTTTTGCTATTTGTTGGTTCGTCCATTCCATTTGCTTGAGTGCCAATGCGAGTTTCCTTCGAGTTTCCAGCGAGTCCGTCTTTGGCTCCGTTGAAGTGGCCCGTTTGATCGCAAGTATACGAGTTCCCAAACACCGTGCTGTCTTGCTAACTCTCTACCTACGCAGTGGGGTTTCGATTGACAGAAGCGACCAACCTCAAGTTTCAGGATATCGACTCCGCCAGGATGTAATTGAAGGTCGTCCAGGGCAAGGGACGCAAGGGTCGATACGTTCCGATCTCGCCAAAACTGCTCAAGGAATTAAGGGACTATTGGCAGATCGCCAAGCCGCCGATTTACCTCTTTCCAGGAAAGACTCCCGACGTTCCACTTCAAGGTTTAACGGCATTGCCGTAGTCAACATCTTGGGACCGCTCCCAGTCCGATCGATTGGCTGCCAGTCAGGCAATGCCCCAAGCGAGAAATCTCATCGCGATCCAAACGATGTTGTTTCGAATGTGCATCGCTTGTGGTAAATTCAGTCCCGTCCATGCTTGAAGCTCCACGTCGGGCCAGCTTAAGATCGACAACGGGAAATTATAGGGAACGTATGATGACCTCCAAATCAGATGGTGAACAGGCAAAATACGACTGGGTCAAATGGAAGCCTAGCAAAAAGAAGTGCGAGCTGACTCCGCACGAGCGGGAAGATTTCGAGACGGCTATCTATAGGTCGCATGAAGGTTTGGTTAAGAAATGGATACGACAGTTTGTACCCGAATGGCTTCTAGAACCTATCGATGCAGCTCAATTGAAAATTGACGTACTCGACAAGCTGACAACTGCAATTTGGAAAAAATTTGAAGGGGAAGCAGAAGAAAAAGGGGACATGAATGCGAATGGAGCAAGACTTCTTTGCTGGACGATCACAAAACGGCGTTCGATCGATGCGCTTCGCATGGAAGACAGTTTGAAGCGAAGTATTCCAGGTGAACCCATCCCGTTAAGCGAAATCGGTGACCTACCTGATCGAAATGATTCCAATCGGCCAGATCGCAAGGCAGAGTTGAAAGACCTTGAGAGTGTGATCGCAAATGCGTTGGAACCAAAAAAGCGAAGATCGCTGGAATTAAAACAAATGAAATGGACTAATAAGCAAATAGCAAAAGAGGTAGGCGTGTCGATTTCGACATTGAATGCCATGCAAAAAAAAATCGCGGAGACAGCGCAAAGAATCATCAACAAGCCAGAGCTATCCATCATTAAAGACGTTTCGCCTCCCGACAACGATTTGCCAACAGCAAGCAACGGACAACGGACAACGGACAACGGACAATTTATTTAGACAATTTTGGAAAAGTTTCGATTTTTCTTAGCCAATTTGAGCACATTTTGCGATCTTTTAAAATTGGGTGGTATTGCACCTATTTTCGGGAATTTCCGTGCTGTTGCACTACCAACGGCATATGTCGGCGTTCGATTTGACAAACATAAGATCGATGAATTCGAGACACGACCCCAAATCTTCAATAATGAAAAGGCTCTCTTGCGTTCGAAGAATTCCAACTCGACGCGCGATAACTGATTGTCAATTTTCTGTTTCTAAGGAATCAAATACTACTGATCGAGTCCCGTTTTGGAGCGAATGCAACGA
This sequence comes from Pirellula sp., assembly GCA_043757575.1. Classification (GTDB taxonomy): domain Bacteria; phylum Planctomycetota; class Planctomycetia; order Pirellulales; family Pirellulaceae; genus JBKCUI01. The sequence goes on along the minus strand of JAYVPE010000239.1, from coordinate 20,787 downwards.
GGCCTCCTTTGCATCCAGGACATTGAGAAGCAATGGTTAAGATATCGGTCATCATTCCATTGCACAACGAATCGGAATCGATCTCATCCCTCCTGGATGAACTCAGCCGTTCGATGAATTCTCTCGGCGAAACCTGGGAGGTGCTCTGTATGGATGATGGATCCGATGACGATTCCCTGGATAGGCTTCATCAAAGTTGCGTTTTATTCGAACAACTGCGAGTTTACTCAATACCAATGAAATCTGGGCAATCGCGTGCATTATGGGAAGGGCTTTGCCGAGCGTTGGGCGAAATCATTGTAACATTGGATGCGGATGGCCAAAACAGCCCGGCCGATATTCCTAAAATGCTTCACCGCTTGAAATCGGCTGAAATGGTCGTGGGCATTCGAACATCTCGAAAGGATCCATGGAGAAAACGTGTGTTTTCGAAATATGCGAATCATTTGCGCAATATCCTCACGGGCTCTCGGCTACCTGACTCCGGATGCAGTCTACGTGTCTTTCGATCCGAAGTGATTGCGTGTTTTCTACCATTCCGAGGAATGCACCGTTTTATTCCGACTATGGCCGAACTACGAGGTTGGCGGGTTGTCGCAATGGAAGTGAGCCACCGAAAACGTCGTTTTGGAAAAAGCAAGTACAAAGTACTCGATCGAATGGTAACGCCATTATTCGATTGTTTAGCACTTGCCTGGCTTAAGTACAGGAGGTTTCCAGAATCTCACGTAGAATTTGTGCAACGTGCCAACTCAGACGTCGATTCTACGAAGGGCGGATAGCATAAGAATGAGTCTATGGCGGGAACGCATAATACTGACGATTCTATTGGGCATGGCTCTTTTTCTGAACGTATTGGGCAATCGCTTCCAACTGGGCTATCATATTGATGAGCCAAAGAAAGTATGGTTTATCCTTCATGGAATACAAGATTTTCTTCATCCGATATTGATGCTCCAAATGGTTCGATTGGCAAACTTCGTATTCGATTTGAAGGATGAGTATTCGTTGGCCATTCTGGGGCGAACGATCGTTGGATTAAATGGGGTGTTGTTAGTCTTCTTTTCATACGCGTTGACCCGGCGGTCACATAGTGCACGAATTGCCTTGATCGTGGCCTCAACCGTGGCCATATCACCGATTGTCTGTTTGCATGCGCACTACTTAAAGGAAGATGTCACGCTGACAACTTGGTTGATAGGCTCTATTTTGGCTTTGTTGCGATTTCTTGAAAAGGGAACGACTTGGAGCGCAATCTGGCTGGGTGTTGCGTGTGGCTTTGCTTTCTCTTCGCACTACAAGTCGGCCCTTCTCATACCGCTTTTCGTACTTTTTGTTTCAAACGAACTCGTGGTCGGGAGTTCGATCTTAAGTCTGATTCTACGCAACGTACGAAATGCTGTATTGCTAGGAATGATCGTTGCAATCACGTGCACTCTGACCTGGATGATGGTCAATTTTCCTGCTTTTGATCATTGGGATACTTTTACAAGCGGTGTGTTGTTCGAAGGGAATCATGCAGTTTCCGGACATGCTGGCGTTCGCATTAATCCAATTGACCATGGGTTCGCTTATCATTTATCGAGAAGTCTATTTCCTGGGATGACCTTCGGTATCGCCACTTTTGCCATGATCGGGATCGCTTTCGTTTTCGTTCGATGGAGACGCGTAGCTTCGGACTCTAGATTAATTTGGATATTCACTGTGCTGTTTTACTTGATTCCAGAGATGTCGCCAACTAAGCCTCCTCCTGACGATATGCGTTATGTCTTACCGTCTGCAGTAGGATTGGTTTGCTTGCTGGCTGAACTTCTGCAATGGATCGAATCATGGACTGACAACTTTCGACGATTAGTAGTGTTCAGTCTGTTTTTTATTGCTTGGAGTATCTCGGCGATTGATAGTTTGCAAATAGACTTTCATCTGGAGCGTGAAACTCGAGACCTTTGCCCTCGCCGGTTTACGTCAGAAGCGGTCGAGACTGGCAGGGTTTGCTATTTGAGGTTTTCTGGAAATCCGAATGGATCAATTGTCCGTCCGGACTACTACTTTCATGTGGATGAATTATTGCGGTCAGACGCATCGTTTATCATCGCTTGCAGTTTCCACTACGACCGATTCTTCGAGGCGGAAAAATTGTCCGGTCAAGACCCCCAAGTTTACACACAAGCGGAAGAGTTCCACAAACTATTTGCACATGGCTACAAAGAAATGATGCCAACCTATCGAACTATTGGCTTTACCAATCCAACGATTCGAATAGTTTCCTTGGACGAAATTAGAGGTGCCGCAGGGAAAGGAAATGAAGGAACGAACTGATTGCTCCCAACAGTTGGTTTATCAACGATTGGCCAGTTGAGCGACCAATGCAGCTATTCCCGCACAATGCAGAATTAGTAAACACAGTAGGGAGCAGTGCACGATTTGGCCGACAAACCTAACATGGCACCGTTGTCCAATTGCCGTTTGCATCCCTTCTAGCAATGCGTATGCAAACGGAAGCACACCCGGTAAAATGTAAATCAACTTCATGGCAGCGAAATCCCTGTAGTCGGCGGTGAACTTAATGATGAAGGCAATGTAGCCGAGACATACGAGCAAGCTAAATAGACTCGCGTAGTTGCCCGGCTGCGGCATTCCAAATGACTTCCATGCGTGTAGTGAACGCAGAATCCCACGAGCAAGTCCGACCAATAAAAACAGCAGCGGTAATAGCCCTAAAACATAGCTACATCTTGCGATGAATATTACGTAGGGTTTAGTCGTCAACCACGATGCAGGATGCTGTTCATACTGCGCAAAATTCGTTCGCGCATACAGCTGTGTCCACACTGACGTGCAATGACGTTGCCCTATCCTTACGCCACCAGGTAGCTGCGGATCACGCGCAATTTGCGGATCAAGAATCAGGTCGACAATTCGAAACGTGAAGTAGCCATCGACAATGGACTGCACACCCGGTCGCCCTACAATCGTTTTCTCCCAAAGGTACAACGGGTGGCCGCGTCCTTTGTTGGCATACACGTCGTAGTGAACAAAATCGTAGCCAGCCAATTGAATCGAAACGAAGCAGTTGAGAGCAGTAGCAACGTACAAACCAGCGAACCAACGACTCTGTTTCTTTGATTCTTCGAGAAAGGACCGCAGCAAAAATATGATCAATATCGCTATTGGGACTACCCACGTCGTCCCCTTGGTCATCAAAGCACACGACAGCGCCACTTGCGTTACGACAGCTAGTCGCAGAGTAGGTGCCTGGAGTAAACGCATTGTTAAAAAAATCGCCGTGGTCGCAAAGAGGATTGCGAAACTGTCATTGGATAGTTGTCCGTTAATCGCGATGAAACGCGGATTGAGTGCAATTAGTGCGAAGGTCCACAAACGCCAACGTGGCTGGAACTGCGACGCATTCAACGCCATGAATACCAAGCTCAGCGTCAGCAATCCGGCTGCGGAGTTCAGCAATTGTCCACCCACGATACGCGACGACTCTGTGGTCAATCCCAGAATACGAACCACCGCAGCACAAACGTAATAAAACAGTTTGGGATGAAAGCACTCATGGCAGTCAGCCATTGTCAAGCCATTGCGCCCCGCCAAAATTAACTTTACAACTTCGTAGTGATTGTCGTTTGCTTCTCGATTGTAAACAGCGAGCGAACAGCGAAGTACAGCCGCCAGAATGAATAAAATCGAGACAATTTGCCAGTAGTGACGAATCGATTGTGTTACCACCGCATTGTCAAGTCCCAGCGTTGCTGAGGATTCCACTCTTGTTTCGGCCATATCTAGTATTGCGGTGTATTGTTGAAGAATAGGTTGGAACGCAAAAACGCCGCGACCAGATTTACTCGATACAGGAACCCGACGATTCATGTTGGCGTTGGTCGCAACATGTCGACTTAGAATGTGCGCGAGATATTAGCTCTTCATTGAATGTATCGCCAAGGTTACGAGTTTCAAACCCCAGTCGGCCCAGTCGGGTTGTAGCCGAGCGCAGCGATTCCTGGAAGCGAAAAGGACGTTTGAATCGGGATGAGTAGGCACCGTTGTTGGAGTTGGTCTGGGGATGACTTGGGCATCTATTCAAAGACAACAAAACAACAAAAGACTGGACGTTTAGGCCAACTGTTTTGACAATCTTGAAAAAATTTCTATTTTTCTCGGTAAACTTGGACGCAGATTACGATCTTTACAATTGAGTCCTATAAGAATATCGGCCAAGGCCTCGATTCACCTGCGACTTGCGAGAACCGACTCCATTGGAGGGAAGTTCAAATGGGATGCGAATGCAACTAATGAGTCTACTTATCGCCATCTCAACCAAGGAATATTCCGCGAATAACGTTCAATTTACAGAGTGTCCGTCGAGTGGCATTCAGAACTTTGCAAATCATATCCCGCAGCGTCACGACCTAAAGCGATTCAATTTAAGAACGCCTATACGGTTGATTGGCATGACGCTCGTTGAGTTGCTCGTCGTGATTGCGATAATCAGCATGTTGGTTGGCCTGCTGCTTCCGGCCGTTCAATCTGCACGGGAAGCTGCTCGGCGGATGAGCTGCTCGAATAAACTCAAACAATTGGGAATTGCTGTCCATGCGTATCACGATACTTTTCGTGGAATGCCGATTAGTATCGGACCGTGGGCCGAGGGCGGAAGGCCAGCGAGGCAACGCAATGGCAAGGGCTGGATGGTGAGTATCTTGCCGCAAATCGAAGAATCGGCCCTTTACGATCAATTTACACGTACGTTTTCTGGTGATTTCTTTTCCGGCGGGGGCCTAAAAAGTTCGGTTGGTTTGGAGTTGATGAAAACAAAGTTGCCTGCTTTTCATTGTCCATCAGATGGCACTAGCGTCGGACTTTCCCAAACGCAGTTTCAGTGGGAAGAGACAGCTGTGGCACTTACCAATTACAAAGGAGTAATGGGTAACAACGAAGTCAGACTTCAAGTTCTAGATGAGTGTTATAAACTCGGCACATGCAATGGTCTGTTTTTTCGGACGACTTATCAACGACCTCTTAGGTTAGCTAGCATCACGGACGGGACGAGCAACACACTCATGATTGGCGAGGACGTCGTTCGTCACAACGACCACTCTGCTGCCTTTTACTCGAATTCCGATTGGTGTAGCTGCGAGCAAAAACTAAATTTCCTACCCTATCCAGCAGCTCCAAGGAATTGGCCTCAAGTGATCAGTTTTCGTAGCAACCATCCTGGTGGGGCGACTTTCTGCCTCGCCGATGGCTCCGTAAAATTTGTGTCGCAAGACGTTGAGCAAAAGACTTATCGCGGGCTCTGTACCAAGAATGGCGGCGAAGTTGCTACGCTGGAAGACTAACGAAAAACTTGACGTCGCGGAGACGCAGCACCGCCGCGATGTCGAGGAAATCGCTGAGATTTGGCGGCGAAAACCGCTTCTTCGACGGGTCTATCACGATTTTTACATGCTCATCAAGCAATGGTTAAGTGACAATGACGGCGAAACGGTCGAAATAGGAGCGGGCATCGGAGGACTGAAAACGATTCTACCAAACTGCATATCGACGGACATGTTCCCAAGTCCATGGACGGATCAAAGCGAGAACGTCTATCGGTTGTCGTTTGCGAATGAAAGCCTTGCCAATGTTGTGATGCTGGATGTCTTTCATCACTTGCAGTTTCCTGGCGATGCGTTGGCTGAGTGCTTGCGAGTTCTTGTACACGGCGGACGAGTACTAATCTTTGAGCCGGATATCGGGGCAATGGGGTTGCTGGTCTATGGTTTGTTACATCATGAACCATTGGGGCTGCTGCAGCAGATTCAATGGCGACGTGATCAAAGTCAGCAGGAGTCAAGTGGTATGTACTATGCGGCACAGGCAAACGCGCACCGTATCTTTCTACGCAGAAGCGGGAAAGAACATCTGATGGATTGGGATGTGAAGAGTATCACAAGGCTTGCGGCGTTGTCTTATGTTGCTGCGGGCGGATTTCGCAAACGCCAACTGTATCCCGAGTCAGGATATCCAGCTATGAAAGTCATTGATGAATTGCTTAGTCGACTACCAACACTTTTTTCTACCCGGATGCTGGTAGTCCTACAGAAAAAGGAACGAACTCGCTGATGGAATCAGTAACGCAATCGACGGATCTACCTTATACGAAGCGCGAGCTCGTGGATCCGATGCCGGAATCACTATTGGGGCATTGTAGGCCGGAATCCCTAGCTTGCGCGACGTGTTACAACCAGAAGTCCATCCATGGGTTGGCGACGGTAGAATTTACATTCCGCCATCGTCAATCGAGATATGCGGTGATTATTCCAATTTGGAACGAAGGCCAAATCATCGTTGACCAGCTGCAAAGAATGCGAGATGCAGAAATACAGACCGATATCATTTTGTGTGACGGTGGGAGTATCGATGGATCAACGGACAAAGTGCGGTTGAAATTGCTTGGAGTGCGCACTTTGCTGGTGACAGATCAAATTGGTTTGGGGAGTGCACTGCGGCTTGGGATCGGCTTTGCAATGGATGAAGGATACGAAGGCGTCATTACGATTGACGGGAATGGAAAAGATGGTGTGGAGTCGATTCGCGATTTCGAGGATTGTTTATCGAATGGATGCGATTTTGTGCAAGGGTCCCGTTTTATGATTGGTGGCAAGAGCGATAACACGCCTTTGGATCGCTATTTAGGCATTCGACTTTTGATCGTACCGTTGATGCGTTTTGCTTCTGGCTATCGTTACACAGATCCAACGAATGGGTTTAAAGGGATGAGTCGCAAATTATTGTTGGACTCGCGCGTTCAACCGTTGAGGCCGACTTTCGATCACTTCAACCTGCAGTTTTATCTCAACTACATCGCACCTCGATTGGGCTTTAACGTAACTGAAATCCCTGTTAGTAGGATATATCCCAAGGATGGACCGACGCCGACGAAAATAGTTGGAATTCGAAAAAAAATGCTGCTGCTTAAACAGTTGATCGAGACTGCCTTCGGGCGTTATGATTGCGATAAGAAATGATTGACTTTTAAGATTTCGAAGGCTTTCCTTGTGCCGCGTCAACTCGTTTTCCCTAGCCGCAGTCAATCGGCCAGTGTACGCTTACCGAAGGATTCTGAATCCACGCTGATCTTTTGACGGCAAATCAAATTTCTCGAATTCGGGCTGTCTAAGGATGTCATTCCAGCATTGGATCCTCGAATCAAATGTCTCTTTGGAAAAAAACTGCTTGAAGAACTGTTGTAACCACCCAACTGATAGACGGATGTCTGCTCCTCCATCCTGCAATGTATGCAAAAACTTCACGGTGACGGATCGGCCACAGTCACGCTTTCATCGTTCTACCGGAGCCAACCTGGCGGTGTCAATCAAAATTCGTCCGGAAAATCGGGCGTCTCGCGGGGCCATCGGCTGTCTTAGATTAGGACTTGAGAGCGAGTGTTGTCTCGCGCCATTTTTGATTTGATTTGGCCATGACATTGAGTGTTGTTAGGAGCTTGCGCATTACGGCAACGATAGCCACTTTCTTTGGTTTTCCTTTGGCCAATAGTCTTTGATAGAACCTTTGCATTACTGGATTGTGTTTGGTAGCTACCAGCGCTGCCATGTACAAAACCTTTCTCACCATTGAACGTCCAGCATGCGTGCTTCGCTTGCCCTCTTTCTGACCACTGTCGCAGGCGATAGGAGCGACTCCAACTAACTTGGAGACTTGGCCTCGATTGAGTTTCCCAAGTTCAGGAAGCTCGGCTAGCAGGATTCCTACGGTAACGACTCCGACACCTGGGCACGAGCTTAAAACCTCTGCTTTGGGTGCGAGTTCTTGGCTCAATGAAACGACCTCTGCGATACGCTTATCGATCAACTTGATTTGCGTTTTGTAGTAAGCGATCGCTTGCTCGATCAACTCTTTGGTCTCGGAGTCTGCGGTCTGTTGTCCGCGATTATGCTCAGCAGAAACTTGTCGTAGGATTTGATCCCTTCGATGGACCAAGGCACGTAGTTTCTTCTATGGTTCGAATGAACCGTTGTAGGTCTTCGGTGGTGTTTTCGAAACACGCATGTTGCTTTGTTTTGGAGTCGTAGATATCGATTTTTTTGGAAGCGACATCTACGCCAACGAAACGCGAGTACACTGATTGTTGAGTCATCGTAAATTCCCTGGATAGTAGTTCGAGCTCTAGTGACAGGCTCATTCGGCTGTTCGGGTCGCGGATAAAGCTCATTGCAAAAGCCAACCAGTTTTTTATTGCCGCTGAAGGAGCCACGTAACAACAGCGAATTGAATTCGTCGCGAACCGGTTGAGCCAATGTTGGAAGCATTTCCCACGAAACTTCTTTGGCTTTGTAATGCCGCCACTGCTCAAACAGTAGTTTTTGCTGACGCATCAAATCGTTACCAAGTCTTTTGACCTGGTTGTGATTGCTGTCGATTACCTCTACGGGTCGACGAAAGACCTAACTGCACACGGCCATACTCATCGAACTAGCGTCGATACTACTTTGCCATTGATTACGACCCCGACACAATGCGTCGTATATTCAAGCGGATCGCCGTCATAGAGTGCAAGGTCGGCGTCTTTACCTACTTCGAGCGAACCAACACGATCGTGAATTCCTAAAATGCGAGCAGGAGAAATTGTTATCGATTCAATGGCAGCGTCGTAGCTGAGACCATGAGCCGCAGCGATGGCCGCTTCAAAAAGTACTACGCGAACCTTGGGCACGTAGGCTTCGAAGCCACCCTGGATTGCGAACGGGATTCCGGCTGCGTGAAGTTTAGAGGCTGACTGGAAAGATAGATTCTCCTTCTCCCCACTCGCTCGAGCCATCGACGGATGAAGTAAGACGCTGATCCCGGCAGCTTTGATCTGCGGTATCATCAAGTGAGATTCGGCTGCGCTGTCGAGCCATATTCGAATTTTGAACTCCTCACCCAATCGGATGGCAGACGCGATATCTTGGGCTCGATCGGCTGTAATAAGCAACGCTTTTTTGCCCGCCAGCACTTCGACCAATGATTCTAGTCTTAGATTGCGCGCGATCGGCTCAGTTTCTTTCTCCTTTTCTTTCTCCGTACCGTTCTTTTCTTTCTCCGTACCGTCCGATACGGCCAGCTTAGGATTCGCCTTTGCATTGAGTTTCGTTTGGAACTCTTGGGCTTCGATCAAGAGGGATCGCAGCATGGCCATTTGCTTGCCCCTAGTCCCAGGACTTGTTTTCCCAGACTTGGCAGACGACTCTGCTAGCGTTGCGGCGATCGCCCTTCCATCGACCATGAGAGCTTCCTCGATCGTATTGCCGGTCGTCTTAGCAATGAGCGTTTGACCCGACATTAGTTCGCCTGGTGCGTGCCCGGTGTGGATCGTCGTTACACCGAAGCTGCGAATGTACTCCACCAACTCTTCCCGAGGGTTGTAAGCGTCAATGGCACGCAACTCAGGCTGAAGAGGAGCGGAGTGTTCAATTTGATCGCTATCATGTTTGACATTCAAAATTCCGGAGAGTCCGGCGCATGTCCTGACGTCAACCATTCCAGGCATAGCAACTTCACTTTTGAGGATTGTCGCATTCTCAGGAATCACAACCTCGCCCGTTTTGCCTATGGCTTTGATCTTTCCGTCTAGGCAAACGATCGTTCCATTCTCTATCGTTTGGCCTGCGGCGGTTAGAACTCGTTTTGCTTGAACCACCAAAGGTTCAGCGCCGATCGAACTACTGCAACTCAAGGAAAGAACAAGAATTGCCTTCGCAAAATGGTAATTGAAGTGAATCATTTTGCACCTCCTTGCCATGCTGGAGCAAAGCAACATAAGTATGGATCGAGATCGCTACCTGCGGTCATGCCTCCTTCGGCGTAGAGCTGGTCCTCCGATTTGCTGAGATCAAACGCTTTCCTGCCTTCGACCCACGTTTCTAGAACCCGTGAGAATACACTCAGTGGATCACCGCTAAGTATTGCGATGTCAGCATCTTTTCCGACGGTCAAGGAGCCTATACGATCCCCCAGTCCGAGCATTTCGGCACCCGCGAGTGTTAATCCGGCGACGGCCTTGTTCCGGTTCATTCCAGCCCGAACCGCTAACGCTGCAGAACGCATAAACAAACGGGAGTCCGTGATCCAGTCATCGGTATGAAACGCGACCTTGACCCCCGCTTCATCGAGGACTCGTCCATTGCTAAACGTCATATCCTTGGCCTCCACCTTTCCGCCTGGTGAGTCAAGTACGATAATCGAACAAGGCAGTCTGGCTGCCGCGATCTCTTTGGCTACTTTCCAGCCCTCACTCACGTGATGCAGAACGGTTTGAAAGCCGAATTCTTGCGAGAGACGTATGACGGTCATAATGTCATCGTGCCGGTGGGTATGATAATGGACGATTCGCTTTCCTTGCATCGCTTCGACAAGAGTTTCCATGTGAAGATCGCGCGGAGGCAGCTTGGTCGCATCCCCATTCGCTTTTACAACCTTGGCTTGGTATTCGCGAGCTTTAATATACTGTTCGCGAACTAAGTAAGCGGACTTACCACGGGTGCCAGGAAACGGCGAGTCCCCTTGCGAATTAGTCCCATTCGCCATCTTGAGGCCGCCGATTGGAGAACCGTCCTTGTCACGAATTAGTATTTCATCGACGACACGCGGTGAAGATTCGTAGTAACGCAATTTGCAATAGACCGTTTGGCCGCTGATCAGATGACCAGAACCAGGCATGATATTGAGCGTCGTCAAGCCACCGGCCAGCGCACGACGGAAACCGGCGTCACGGACATTGATCGAATCCAGTATGCGAACGCCGGGTTGAATCGGACTGCTACCGTCCGCAGCACCCATTCCGCCTATGTGGCTATGAGTGCAGACGAGTCCCGGCATAATCCATTTGCCCTTGGCATCGACGACTGTGGCATCGCCCGGAATAGTAACGCTTGGCGACGCACCAACGGCTTTGATCTTGCCACTTTGCACAACGATCGCACCATTCTCGATCGGAGGCTTGTCGACGGTCAACAGGGTTGCATTGACCCAAGCCATGGGAGTATCCATTTTTACTGGCTTGCCATTTGTACTCTGCGACGCTTGCAGAGCGAAACCAGGATTGTAAAGGAGGGTGGTAGATAGTGCTGCACTTGTTGTGTACAGGAATTCTCGACGCGTATTCACGGGATGCTTTCTCATGAAGGATTGAGCCGGTTGAAGAGATTGGAAATGCAGCTAGCTTGGGGAGATGCGATTATAAACAGAATCACCCGTGCGATGCGCGATGTGCTATTATTTAACTCCCAGCAGGTTTCTCATTGCACGCATCAAAACGGGTTCGACTTCGGGTGCAACGCTGGATGCAGTTGGTCCGGTCTCATAGCCGCCTTCCGGATAAGCCGCTGCTGTTCCAATATAACCTGGGCCGTAGTTCCCATACGCGGCCATCATGACGTGCAATTCTGGACGCATGGCTTTGGCAGCCAATTGATATTCAACAAAGAGTTCACCGGGCAGATGAAGCATCCGCACGTCCCCCATGCGCAAACAAGTAATGTCGATTTTATGCCCGGCTTTAGAACGTTGCAACCAAGCGAGTTGGTCGGCATAGGAGATGTATCCTTTTGGATTCGTACCTTTGAGCTTCGCGATGAGATCAGGCTCATTCAAATGCAACGCAACAGGGAGACTCACTAATTCGCTGCTCCAACTAATGTCAGCCGAAGTGAGTGGAATACGGGTCGAACTTTCAAAGGCTTCGCGCATACCGCTAGCAAGGCGGGTCGCGAGAGCCATACGATTGGACTGAGTGCCATCGTTGTATTTGCCAGCAGCAATGTTTCCGCCTGCACCGTTGAAATGCACATGCATGGCCATGTTCACGTCCTGGCCGCGGATGAATCTCGCAATACCTGGGAAATCAGGGCTCGGAATGCCCAGTCGATAGTAGCTTTGGGGATGGCATGCGTAGGCACTAAGTAACGCCACCGGCTTGTTTTCATTCCAAAATCCGAGCAGTGAAACAATCGGATCGATGAGACCCTCGGGCAATGCGATTAAACTTGGTACTTTGCAACTGCTGCCTCGCATACTGCCGACTTTGCCATCGGGTCCAACCGAAACGCGGCGATTCGAAGCTACCTCTTTGACGATAGCCTCCCCGTAGCTGAAATGAGTTATTGTTTGTGCATTTGGAATCGCATCGCGAATCGCATCGGCTGCACGCTGCATGACTTGTCGATGAAAGGTGCCGTCGAAACGTGTGTAGCCATCTAGGCTTAACTCTCGGATTATTCTCTCTGCAGTGAAGTCGCATCCGGGTGCGTCGTGCTGATGCAATGCATGCAGCGCTACGCGTCCAGGCACGGTCCCCGCCGCATCGGCAAGTGCAGAGCGAAATGCGTCGTGCCCCTCGTTCGCGATTCCGATCCAGTCCACAGCGCACAGAACAATAGGTTGCTCCGCGCCCAGGATTACGATCCCTCGACATCGCAAGGTGAGCTCATCCAATCGCTTGACCGGATCATAAGCCATGGCTGAACCAAGCGGTGGCGTCGCATCCACGTCGAAACTCGCGACCTTAATCGGTTCGGCAGCAACTGCGAGTAGCGGAATGAAAAGCAGAGCAACGAAAATAACAAGTTTATGTTTCATGGTAACCTACTTAAGCAGCCAAACGACTGCGGCTGATTCACTTGCAGACTTATCGTCGGAATACACTTCGAGATTATTCTTTCCGGCTCTTTTGTATACGTCCCCCACTAAACTTGGTTCCTTTCCTTCGCCAGCCAGCCAAAGTAGATTTGGTGCAGCCGCAGCTAACATCCCAGGGACATCGAGATACTTGCTTCCACCTGGTAAGAAATTGACATCGCGATAGTCACGGAGATTGCCAAACCGAAATCCATTTGTTTCTATAGCGGCCTTGTCAATAGCCGTTCCCGCGACTGCACGAGCTGCGACAGCGATGGGGCCAACATCCCCTAGGCCAACGATTGCCACAGACGTGGGACTGGGGTGTGTCCCAATTTTGGCGGTTCGAAGAAAGTGAACGGCCGTCAAAACATCGTGCGTACGTTGGGCAAACAACGAATGGTTATAGCCATGAGTGTATCCAGCAAACTCGCGTGGGTTGCCAACTACGGGCGTTTGTGTCAGTTGCTTTCCATCGGTCAAAAAATCTCCCTGATACAAGAGATCGACGCCGAGTACGGTCGAGCCCGCGTCGACAAGTTTTGCGATCGACGGTTTTAGAACACCGTCCATGGAAAACAGTCCGGATTTTCCCTTTGGATCAAGCCAAACTATCGCTTGCCCGTTCCATTTCTTCGGATACAACCAAGTGACCGGTAACTCTTCTTGACGCCCAGTGTTTTTCAACAGTCCGGTCATTTCGACATAAGTGCCACGATCGCTTTTGTTCTTCAGTTCCCATTGAACATCTCCAGTCTCGCCAATTGTTCTTCCAATCAACACTTCGATGGCGCTGCCGAGTTCCTTTTGCATGGTTTCCGACGATTTAATACTGGCAAGCAATTGATTTTCTGAATCCTCTGTCAACCAGTTCAAAAGCCTTCGTTCAAAGTCTGGACCGTTGGCCTTAGGGGCAGGATGTTCGGTGTTCCATACAGTTAGCTGTTCGCCTGAAAGCGGTTCGAAATCCCGTTCGATCACTGGTTCCTTGTGCCCAAGTTTGAAGTGCTGATTTAGCCAAGTGTAAAAGGCCGAGCGAGAGACAGCGTTGTAGTTGTGCGGGAAATATTCGCCGCGTTGAAGCATTACGTTCTTCGGTGCACCTAGCATGGTGTAAAGCTCTTTCAACTCGGGAAAACCTTTCGTGGACATTTCCTTTGTCCAGTCATTGGCCGTCGTCATTCCTTGAGGTTTCGGTGCGAATAATGCCGCAAATTCGATATTGCCTGTATTCACACGGAGAAGCGAGGCGTTTTCGCATGTGCAGCCACCTTGCATGGATGTACTCACCATCACTGCCGGAAAAGACAACTGCACGCGAGGATCGATCGCCGCCAAAATCATCGACTGAGTACCACCACCGCTCGCCCCTGTTATGGCGGTTCGACTCGGATCGACTTCAGGAAGACTCAATAGGAAGTCTAGCGACCGTACTGCATTAAGCGTCTGCAAACCTAAGATACTTTGCAAATGCGATTCAGCTTGAGGGCTATACAAGCCCCAATCTTTGGTAGTGTTCATTTCGGGCCTCTGTTTTTCGAATTTATGAACCACCTCGCGCGATAGTTGGATTGAATCGGAATCACTGAGCATGTCCCATTGCCAAACCACACATCCCATCCTAGCGAGCTGTACGCACATCGATTGAAAGCGACTGTGACCTCCTTTTTCGAATCGCTCTTCCCCCGTAGCGATTTCGCGCAAAAGGGTTGCATCACTTTCAGTGGAAAGCCTTGCATCTTTCCAGTGTCCATGGGCAAAGAGAACGCCGGGAACTTTTCCAGAAACGTTTTTAGGTCGGTATAGATTTCCAGTAACGTAAAAGCCAGGTACACTTTCAAAATAAACTTTTTCAATGGTGTACTCAGGCAGATCGATTTTGCCATGTAGCACTGCGTTGAGCGGTGACTTAGTCGGCATCGGCCATAAACCAAGCGAGACGAGTACTTGACGTCGCACATATGCCGATCGTGTGTCCCACTCCTCTTTGGTCTTGGGTGGCTTGAACGGAAAATATCCATTCAAATCCTTCGGTGGCAGCAAGCGGTGGTCGTTCGGAGCAGTCCCCGCAGGCAGTCCTAACGGGTCTGCGCCCGCTGCGTACATAACCAGTAGGGTGCTCGATGCAAGGAAAACGAAAAGGCTAAACAAAACGTTCATCGATGGTTGGCGCTTCATGTTGAATACCGATAGGCGACGAGGGAAGGGTGGAATGGGGTTCTGTCGAGGGGAGTTAAGAATACTCTGCAAAGTTGTAGTGTACCAAATCGGACCAGAAAAACGGAAACGGTACGTAATCAAACCGAACGCAGGCTGCGGTATCGCTTGATGAGGTTGTTGGTTGAGCTGTCATGCTTGAGTGCAGGAACGTCCGTGGCTTCCAACTCCAGGAGGATGCGCTGCGCCAGCTCCTTGCCCAATTCGACGCCCCACTGGTCAAAGGGGTTGATGTTCCAAATCGCACCTTGGGTAAATACAACGTGCTCGTACAGGGCGACCAACGTTCCGAGTATCTCCGGGGTTAGCTGGTCTGCAAAAATTGTGTTCGATGGCCGGTTACCTTCGAACACTCGGTGCGGAACCAGCCAGTCGGGAGTGCCTTCGGTCTTGACCTGCTCGGGTGTCTTGCCAAAGGCCAACGCTTCGGACTGAGCAAAGACATTGGCAAGCAGAATGTCGTGATGCCGCCCCAACGGAGTGAGGGCGCGCGTAAAAGCAATGAAGTCGCACGGGATCAGCCGAGTGCCTTGGTGAATTAACTGATAAAAAGAATGTTGACCGTTCGTCCCGGGCTCGCCCCAGTAGATTGGGCCCGTGTCGCAGGTTACCGCAATGCCATCGAGCGCGACGCTCTTGCCGTTGCTTTCCATGGTCAACTGTTGAAGATAAGCAGGGAACCGCTTGAGGTAGTTTTCATAGGGAAGCACGGCCACGGTTTGTGCATCGAAGAAATCGGCATACCAAACCGACATCAGCCCCATCAGCACCGGTAGGTTCTTTTCGAACGGGGCGGTACGGAAGTGTTCGTCCATTTGATGAAAACCACGGAGCATCGCCAGAAAATTGTCCGGACCGATGGCGAGCATCGTGGAAAGACCTATGGCCGAGTCCATCGAGTATCGACCTCCAACCCAATCCCAAAAGCCGAACATGTTGGCCGTGTCGATGCCGAAGGTAGAAACCTTCTCAGCATTCGTCGAAACGGCCACGAAGTGCTTTACCACCGCCTCCATGCTACTGCCGAGACCCGACAGCAGCCAGTCGCGGGCGCTCTGAGCGTTGGTCATCGTCTCTAGGGTAGTAAATGTTTTGGAAGAGACGATGAAGAGCGTCTCTGCTGGATCCAGGTCACGTGTTGCTTCGACAAGATCAATACCGTCCACGTTTGAGACGAAACGAAAATTCATCGAACGCTCGCTATAATGACGTAGCGCCTCGTACGCCATCACTGGACCAAGGTCCGAACCGCCGATGCCGATGTTGATGACATTCTTAATGCGTTTGCCGGTATGACCCTTCCACTGGCCACTGCGGACACGGTTGGCAAAGTCAGCCATCTTGTCCAGGACCGCATGTACCTCTGGAACAACATTTTTGCCATCCACGAAGATCGAGGTATCCCGCGGCGCGCGGAGGGCGACGTGAAGAACAGCTCGATTCTCTGTGATGTTGATCTTGTCTCCTCGGAACATAGCATCGATTTTGGCTCGCAACCCCGATTCTTGGGCCACGTTGATAAGAAGCCCAATCGTCTCGTCGCTGATGCGGTTCTTCGAGTAGTCGAGGAAAAGTCCGGCACCCTCCGCGGTCAGACGCTCTCCACGCGCAGGGTCGTCGGTAAAGAGTGTTCGCAGATGTACATCGCGCATCTTTTGAGCATGGTGTTCTAGCGACTTCCATGCAGGGCGGTTGGCTGTTGGGGTCATGATCGTCTTCATTTCTTTTCCTTTTCCCATAGTAGAAATCCGCCGAGCAGTGCATTGGCGTTGTCTCCCAGCCGACAGCCTTCCGGGAGTTTTTTCAGTTTTTTGGCGTTTCCACCACCAATTACGATATCGTCGAGCAGGAACGCTGCGGCGAATTTCTTTACAACGGCATGAACCCGCTTTTCCCATTTTTTCCGGCCCAGCCTCTCGAGTCCTCGCAGCCCGAGATCATCCTCGAAAGTCTTCTTACCGGTCGAAAGATGAGCGAGCTCCAAAGGAACGACGGTACCTTGGACCACCATCGCGCTACCCATTCCCGTTCCGAGTCCAAGAAAGAGCATACAGCCTTCTTTGTAACTGCCAAGCGCTTGCATCGCCGCATCATTGATCATCTTCAATGGGCAGCCAAAGGCAGCTTCAAAGTCAAATCCAACCCATCCTGGGGCTAAATTATGCGGTTCGGTCAAGGGCCGGTTGCCTCGTACGGTACCGGGATAACCAATCGCAACCACGTCATACTTCCAGTCGGCGGTAAGTTTTTCAACGCCAGAAACCATCATTTCTGGTGTCATGGTTGGGCCAGACTCAAAGTGGCGATGTTCCGTTTCCCCCGTAGCGCGAAGCTTTACGCCTGTCCCGCCGATATCAATAGTGAGTACATTCATAAGTTGTTCCTTCAATGTAAATTTCTAATTTGTGACGCTCTTGGAGGAGATCGCCTTAGTATACAGTACGTCAGACGCTTGAGGATCTTTCGTTCCGCTGTTCAGTTGCCTACATGCCGAGTTTCGTTCCATAGACGAATGACAGGACGAGTCATGTCGTCTTCGTACCCAAGCGCGCTGAGACTCGCCGTACCCAACATAAATCGCCGGGCGTTGACTGTCGGCTCTATTCCAATCCAGCGGGCGGCCAAAACTCGAATAAAGTGTCCGCTTGTAAACAGAAGCAAGTCTCCATCCATTTTTCGCAGACGATTTATGACGCGATCAGCCCGCGCACTAACTTGCTGGGGTGACTCGCCGCCCGGACAGCCGTCGCGGAATAGTTGCCAGTCTGAACGCTCTGAACGAATTTCCACACTTCGTCGGCCTTCATACTCACCATAATCCCATTCGACCAAATCGGCATCCACTTCAGCGACGGGACCAAACCCGGCCAACTCACACGTTCGCCACGCACGCTGCAAAGGGCTCGTGAAGACCTTTGCAAACGTCAACTCACTTAAGCGATAGCCTAGTCGCTTTGCTATCTGCTCGCCGCGTTCCGTCAACGGTATGTCTGTAAGACCGGTATGTTGGCCCGTTAGACTCCAAGCTGTCTCGCCATGTCGGGCGAGGTAGACGATCGGTAGTAAGCCGCTCATATTTCCCCCTATGATTGAAGCCATTTTTACGAGTAATCCTTACCATTCCACTGTCCTGTTTTTAGACCGCAGCTCGTCCGTGTGAACTACAATCATCTCCGTCGAATAGCCATAGCGAGATCGCCAAATGCGATTCAGTAAATCATTCATTTGTGAATCCACTTGTACGTTAGCAATGACCGTCGATTTCATCGCGTCGTCTAAAAAAACTCCGTCGCGATACACAAGCTTGCCTCGCCGAAAAACCATACGCGGACGCGCGAACATCTGCTCGGGATTTTCACTGCGTTCATAAACAACCACATCCGCCAAGCTACCATCGATCAAGGAACCTCGATTCTTCAGCCCTAAGGCTCTGGCGGGTCCAAGCCTCGTCATTTTGATAATCTCTTCAAGTGAGTACTCTCGTTTTAGCGACGGCAACGGACTTGATTTCTGGACATCGGGATGCAATCTCGAAAAAACGGACATTCGAAAATCGTAATCCATCAACAATCGAATGATATGCGGATAGGAAGTGAATGGAGCACCGTTGGGATGATCCGTCGTCAAAAAGATACGCAAAGGATCCTCGACTCGCAGAAACAACTCAATACCAATCGTCCAAAGTAGTCCGTGTACATATTGGTCCTGGCGATAACGAAATGGAAGAACGCCACAACCTGCTTGACATTCTAAATCTTGAAAAATCGCCTTCCGGGGACGAGCTAAATTACGGTTGGCATACTGGTGCATTGTATCTCCGGACAAAGTAACGGTCTGCCCAAATTGAACTTGTCCAACATCGATCGAAAGACTTGGATCCGAATTGACACGATCGGCCAATAGATTCGCCGCAGAACTGTAGCCATGCGGGCCGTCCGCTGCGTAGCAATGAAACTGAGCGTGTGTTAAATGCAACCGCCTGCCTTCGACCGCATCGATAGTGGCCATCGTGGCTGCAATATTGCCGGCCAAGCCGAGATTGCTGCAATGAACGTGCAGCGGGTGAGCGAGTCCCAGGGACTCGACAGCGTGAGACAGCGATCGCAAGATTTGCCGCGGCGTTATGCCAAAATGCAAGTGCTGGTCATCGACATTCAGATGCCTCTGATTGAACTTGAACGCGTCAATGCCGCCTGCATTGACTACTTTTACAGCACAGCACTGATGCGCACTCAGCATCCACCCGACGTAGTCATTGATTTGCTGCTGGGGCACACAGTCGCGAATCCACTCCAAGAGCAATCGATCGTTGCCGAGAAGTAGGTAGCCACCTGTATCGAGCCAAGGCGTATCGGCCATTTCTGCATGCGCGTGCCTTGCATTGGCTGGCAAAACGGCCGGTTCAAAGCATGCCGTGTATCCCATTTCAAGATAACGACGGCCTGTTTCCCAAGTTCCAGGAACGGGCGAACTAAGAGGTGCTATCCAATTCGACTCATTACCGTTTCGTTTTGAATTGGAACCCGTGCGCTCTACCATTTCCGGCAACAACAGTCTCGCGATATTTACTTTTCCTCCGCCAATATGGGTATGAATGTCAATACCACCCGGAACCACGATATGACCATCCAATCTGTACTCAGAGTCCGCTCGCGAGTCGTCTGGTAAAGTAGAACAAATGGATTCCCCGTTGAGAATCAGGTCGCGAATCTCCGACTTACCGATCCCATCCATGCAAACTGCACCATGAAGTCGCGTGATCATTGCGCCAGCGCTTCCAGCCATTCGGCAGCAGACTTTACGCTCGAAACTAATTTACGGGTGGGCGAAATACGAGCGAGCAGCGTTTGATCGGCACGAAAAATATCCGCAATCACTTCGGCGCCAGCAACGGCTGTTGGAAATCTCTTTGAATTTCCGGTCAGCTCAATAACTTTACACTGTCCCAACGCTTGCATTGATTCCAGATTCAAGAACGGAGTGGAGGATGCAGTTTCATCGATTAATATGACGACGGACTCAGGTATTTCGACGAAGGAGTCAAGGCTCAAGCCAACGGGTATCCGGGCTATCCATTGCTCGTACCTGTGCCCATTTGGATCGTATTCCGGAACACCATCTCGAAATTTGACTCTGCCAGGGAATCCGGTCAACCACGTACAGACTTGTTGAAATGTTCCATCTAACGATGACCATAGTAAAGCAGCGCATCGCGTTGTTTCATTGCGACCTGCGATCCATTGCAGCAATCGCTCGACCCAAAGGTCCGCTTGGTCCAGGCTCAAATTTTCAGCCGACCAGACAACCGTTGTGTACTCAGCCAGTGCCATTCGTTCGAATAAATGTTTTGTTGGGTGCATCTCATTCGAACGGTTGCTTGGACCTCGCTCTGAAGACCGCGACCATTGTGCGAGTGCGCTTGGAACCGTCTTTAAGTCACAAGGCACGGACCACGTATCAAAGCCAGCTTTCTTCCAAAGTTCAGTCGCAGCAATGCTAAAATTGCCCAGTAGCAATACGGTTTGTGGAGTAGGTTTTCCGCTGTATAAGGCTGCAGGCATACGAGGGCAAGCAGCCAGCATCGAGTCATCACCCACGACAATAAAAAAGTCCGAATGGTCTCGAGCTTCTGCCAGTGATACTGAGTTCAGGCCTGAGCGCTGGATCGCTAGGACATTTTTGAAACCATGTCCTGACTCGGCACAGTCGATTGTTGCGTTGTACTTGGCAGCGACGACCACGGCGGCTCTAGCCGTAGCCACACTTGCAATGCGTCCCGTAATGAGAATGCGCTTTGCGGCTCGCAAGGACTCTGAAGCCTCTTTTATCCTTTCTGCAAACGACACATCTTCTGCATCGCCGAGTTTCTGTAAGATGACCTCTTTGGCTGCTTGTGCCCCTAATCGA
>JAYVPE010000238.1:0-6878 GCA_043757575.1 Pirellula sp. | reverse complement strand
GCGGAAACGTCCTTGAAGCGACGTAAATCGCTTCCACCAAATCGATTGATTTCTTCCAGACTTCCAAGTCGCGATAACTCTTTAACCCGGTCATAACTGGCCACCATCCTTCCTTTACTAGTCACCAACCACAAACCACTAACCACTTCCACATCTGGTTCGCCGAAGATGACGAAGAGGTTGCCCTTGCCGGTGTTCTTTAGATCGTCGGCCATGTGGAGGTCGGCGTTCATGCGGGCCTTAAGGACGGGGATGCGGCCGAGCTTGTTGAACTCGGTGGACATGGCGTCGAAGTTGAAGGCGCAGGCGATAAGGACATCGAACCCGGCGTCTCCGGCTTCGCGAGCGGCGACAACAAGGTCTTGACGCTGGACAGTACCGAACTCGGGCCCGATGAAGACCGCTGCGCGTTTAGTGGTTAGTGGCGAAGTAGTGGATAGTGGTGAGTGACTAGTGGTTAGTTGTTTCTTATCTTCTCCAGTCACTAGCCGCTGATCACTAGCCACTTCTCGAGTCACTAGCCACTTCTCACTATCCACTTCGAAAGTTCCTTCATCGCAAACGTATTGTCAGGGCCAAGGGACCAGCGAAATAAAATCGATTTTTCCCGACTTGTCCGCTTGTTGCACGCCCGCAGTACGCAAGTTCTCCAAAATCATCGAAGGGAAATCTTGCGGCTTTCGATAGCTGCCTTTCCCACTAGCCACTGACCACTGGCCACTAACTCATCGTTCTCATCTACGCCGAGCATGCGGTGTGGTGACAGGCTTTCGACAGTGAACGGGCCAGCGACGCGGACTTTCTTTTGTCCTCATAGGGTTTGTCGTACAAGTATTCGAACTCAGCCTTGGCAGCGATCGACGCGTCGATCTCTTGTTGACGAGCGATTCGAGCTTTCCACCACTGTTTATGCACTTTGGTTGGTTCAGCTTCCCAAGGGTCAGCAGGACCTTTAGGAAGTGTTTCGAGTGTGAAAGGCTTTTTGCGTTTCAGTTCCGTATTCAATTGCCTGAGCAAGTCGCTCAGTTGCGTCTGTCTCGCATCCTCGCCCAATGCTTGTTCGGTCCGAAGTTTTCCGAGGATCATTGCTGATTTGGTCGGCCAAGGATCTTCTGCGTCGCGAGGGATTTCCCATTCTTCGTACTTGCGTTTGAGCAGTTTGTTTAGCTCCGTTCGCAGTGGCTCAAGAGTCGCTTGCCACTTGACCCAGAAAACATCAATCTCAGCATTGTTCGCTATTGACTTGAGTGTAATGTGGGGGACTCGTTCGTAGACAAAGCCTTGGCGGATGTTCCCTTTGACGGGCTGCGAACTCAGCGCGTTGCGGGTAACTTCCGCCTCCTTAAGTTGGCCATCGCGGGAATCGGCAAGCAGATAAAACGGATATCGTGCGCCCATGACGCGAGCACGTGCCAGCGCCAAGGCCACTCGCGAAGTGTCAATCGTGATCCATCGGCGGCCCCATTGTTCAGCGACCGTTGCTGTGGTGCTAGAACCGCAGGTCGGGTCGAGCACGAGGTCGCCGGGGTCGGTGGCCATGAGGACGCAGCGCGCAATAGCAGTTAGGCCCGTTTGCACTACATATGTCTTTTCAGCACCGAGTGACCAGCCAGTATCAGTCCAAAAATTTGAAACTGGGGAAACGGGGAAGTCATCAGCGAACCGAACGTATGAAATACTGTTGCCCCCTCCTTCCAGCCGTCCTGATTTAGACAACTGAGTGAGACCTTTTTGATCTGTCTTAAATGTTCCTTTTCCAGGCCTGTAGCTTCGGCCCTCAAAAATGAAACTCATGAGGTCTGCGCCTTGAGCTGGCCGCTGACTTGTCAGTGATTGAGTCCTAAACACTCTTCCAGCACGTGCAGCCAACAACGGGTCTCGCTTCTCCATCTTCGAAAGCGGTCTGGCTTCTAATGTAGGCATCAACAGTCTTGTATAAGCACCATCCATTGCTTCTTCCAAAGTTCGTTCATGGTAGATCTGGCGATACTTTAATCGGTCAACGTATTTAGCGAACCAAAGAATGTAGTCAGAGACTTTGGAGAGCAGTTTGTCGCTTTGTCCCGATGTCTTTATGAAAGATATCTGTGCGACGCAGTTTCCATCATCGAACACCTCATCCATCACTGCTCGGACGCGATGAACGTTTTCATCGCCAATCTGTACAAAAATGGATCCAGAATCGGTGAGAAGATCGCGGGCGACGGTGAGCCGATCCCGCAGGTAGGTGAGGTAGCTGTGGATGCCGTCGCGCCAGGTGTCGCGGAAGGCTTTGACTTGTTCCGGTTTGCGCGTGATGTGATCAGCTTTACCATCCTTCACATCACGGCTTGTCGTCGACCACTGGAAGTTGCTGTTGAACTTGATGCCGTAGGGTGGATCAAAGTAGATGCACTGCACCTTGCCTCGTAAGCCTTCGCGCTCGGCCAGGCTAGCCATGACTTGTAAAGAGTCGCCGAGGATCATGCGGTTGGTCCAGTTCTGATCGTGCTGATAGAACTCGGTCTTGGCGTCCCCCTCTGGCACGCCGTTGAAGTCCGAGAATAGATCGAGCTGTGTGTACTTGGGTCCCTCGCGCACGCTTCGGGTTTTGATGGTTTGACGGACCAGATCATCGATCAGAACTTTAGGATGCACTTTCTCTTGGATATAGAGTGGTGGCGCATGGACGACCAAGTCCGACCAATCTTGCTCATCCTTGCCGCGCCAAACCAGTTGCGGATCTAGGTCAGGATTGCGTGGATAACGCACCGGGACCGGTGATTGCTGATCCTCGCGCACCATCGAACGATACTCGATCGTCGGAATGTTCTTCCGCTTGTCGCCCGCGTGCGTGATTGTTTCGACAGACTTCAATGTCTCTTTTGTCGCTGGTTTTTTCTTGGCCATGGTTGCGGTGATCTATTCGTTAATCGTGATTGTGTTGACTGTGGTAATTGTGATGTTCGTCGCGATCCTGTTGTTCTGGCGGCGATTTTGCCGACGCCGGGGAAAATGGCTTGCAGTTATCCTCAGGCCCAATCTCGATGTCCGGATAGGCCGAAATCGCATTTTCAAGACCGTTTACCCGGACGCAATGTCCGGATTCGTGTCCGGGTAGGCCGAAACCGGCGTTCAACGAGCGTTTACCCGGACATAATGTCCGAGTAAATGTCCGGGTAGCTAAAGCGGTCATTTCAGCTTGTACCCCAAAGTTGGCCCGGCCCCCACTTGGACGGCTAGGCCGAGGTCGACAAATAGCTTCAGATGCCGCCGTGCCGTTCTCGGATCGACGCCTAAGGCTTCTGCGTACTCTTTCGCTTGTGCTGAGCCTACCGTTGCCAACCACTGGAAGCCTCCAATTTCTGACTCGCTCATTTTCGCGAGCACGTCCGAAGGTATCGATTCGGAAGCTCCAGCAATCGACATGTAGATCGATAGTACTACGTAAGGTGCTTTCCAAGAATAAGCTGGCATCGGCAGACCTAGCTCTCTGGCTCGAGTCTTCATCGATTTAAGTCCGAGCCCTCTTTCCTCAGCTAATCCCATCTTGGCAAATACAAAATGAAGGATGGGATTGCGACTGAGCATTGGCGCGTCGAATGCCTGGATCTGTTCCATCGTGATTGGCGCAACCGGACCACCAGGGCTGAGGATGTCGATCTTATTGGGATGAACTTGAAGTTGGCATTTTGCCCCCTCGATGGAATAGTCGCGGTGAACGATCGCATTGACGATACCTTCACGAACTAATTCGAAAAGGGGAGCAGATTTTTCTGATCGCGCTGCATCCGATCGATCGATCACATTGGGCAACTTATCGCGCAGCCAATTGATGGCGTCACGAGGAACCAAAACCTGCGGACCGTCGAAGTCCTTTACTTCTTCAGATCCGCCGACATAGTGGATGGTTGCCAGCAATCCTGAGGGAATATGTGATGCACATCGACTTTGTCGTTGTAGAAGGTCATCAGTTCGAAGCCCTTGCCACTGATAAAGTCTTGACATCCTTGTCGCATCAGGAGTGCGTGAATTGCCTTGTATGCAGCTGAAAGGCGAGTTCTCAAGGAGAAAAGACGATGCTGTTGAAAAATAGCTTCGTCAACCGACCGTGGCTTTGGCCCTTGATCTTTGATCCAAGTCACAAGCTCCGGAACGTCCCGCGCGAGTTTCGATTCGGTACTCGATCCGTACTGTTCGCCAAGCGAAACCGTCCAGAACCAAAATGCCAACTTGTCTCTGGCTGCCGCAGATTGTCCAGCATCTCCCAATATAGATAGCGTTGCCGCAAGTGCAGTGATCTGCGGCGGGTAAGGTACATCTTTCGAAAGTACGATCTTAAGCTCGTTTAGAAATCCTGCGGCTTCGATGTACCCACTTTCCACGGAATCAGCAAACTGCTTGTATGCTACCAGCGGGAGACTCAAAAGGGCCTCGCGTTTGCAACTGATCTGCGGCAATTCCGATTCCTTTGCACCCGATGCGGCTTTCTCAAGTCTCTTCTGGCGAGTGTGTAGCATGGTGCAGGCTTGTAGGAAGTCAGTGCTCTCGATGTCCTTTAGGACGCGTCGCGGATTTTCTTTGTTGAACATTCGCATACAGCGACCTGAATTCTTCTTTGCCGGAGCGCCCATCCAATCTTCCCGTAGATCGAAGCAAGAGGCTGCATAAATCGCAGTGACGAGCTCAAAGGCATCAAGTTTCTTACCACCCACATTCACCTTTTCAAAAACCAGACAGATTGCCTCTCGACTGTTTTTCTTGTCTAAACGAATGATTGGCATCTTGTAACGTTGAACATTTTCGACGACCCCCTTGAAGAACTTGGTTTCCAAATCGAAGCGATCAGGCTTTCGATCTTTCCAATGACCGCGCCAGTTAAAATACCAATCGGTATGATCAAACACTTGATTTAATGGGAATAGGTCCTGTTCGAACTCAAATCCTCCTTGGTTGTATCAAACATGGTTCGCGACCTCGAGCGTTAGACGGTTGATCATCCTTTCGAACTCCAATTCCACCTTGGATTTGAAATCCGATTCGATTTCGTAAATGTCAGTGAACTCAGCAAATGCCCACCGACCGTAGTTGCCAAGATTGTTAACGCCTGGAACCCAGTAGGTATCCATGGTGGCCTTTTTCTCCTTGGCGTCCTCGCGTCGGTAGCCTTTGATTTCGACGATCAAATGCAAGAGATCATCGGGACCATTACCGTCATCGATCAGTACGATAAAGTCAGGTCGGTACTTACGATTCTCACTGCCGAACCGATAGGGGACCTCCAGCCCCAGGTTATGATTCTTGACGTAGGCCCGGACTCTCGGGTGGGATTCGGCAACGCGGCAAAATTCACCTTCCCATTCACTATCCAGAATGACCCAATTCAAATGACAGTAATTCGAACTGGTTTCCCAACGATCGGTCTTACTGGTATTGAAACGAACAAACGACGTTGAGCCGGTCGGGTTGTAAGCATCCAGCAGCGCTTTAACCGGACGCTCGTCTTTAAAATGCTCGGAGATCCCGCACTCGATGGCATCCATCAGTGAGAAGTCACTAATCGTCCAATGGAATAAAGTGCCTTCGGCATACCCGGAGCCTCGAAGAAAGTAAGGTGTAGCTGATAAGTCGAACACTCACGCCACTCCCAATTTTCGATTGACGGCCTCAAGGCCGGAAATCCAAAGACGCGCCGCTTCGTTGTTCTTTTCGGCCTCTTTCTTTTCGTCCCCCTTTAGTTCCTCATCGTCCAATTCAAGTGGCTTCTCGCGGTAGCAGTGATGGGCCTCGTCGTTCAAAACAAGGATGTTCTTAAGGCCCATGAGGTCAGGCATGACACGCTGGATCATTTGACCTTCGGTTTCGAGCGTGTTGAGTTCCTCTCCGGTTCTGCCCTGAAGCAGTTGGCGACCGCCTTTCGATAGTTCTACTCGCTCTCGCATTCTAAATGCGTGGTAGTTGGTGATGACAATTTTGGCTCGACCAATGTCATCTAGCATGTCACCAGGGACGATCTCCCGATTCTTGTAATAACTATCAGGATCGTTCGGCTGAAGGACTCGCAAACGATCTCGAATCGTCAACCCCGGTGCAACAAGCAGAAAACCGCGAGTAAAGGTCTTTGTGTTTGGACGACGAACCGCATTTACCGTTTGCCAAGCAATGAGCATGGCCATAACCGTAGTCTTTCCTGCTCCCGTTGCAAGCTTGAGCGCGAGTCGCGTGATTTCCGGATTAGCGTCGAGGTTGGCTCGCTCAAGGTGATCGAGTAGACGTTTTCCTTCTTTGGACTTGGCGGCAACTTCGGTCAGCCATATCGCGGTCTCGACCGCTTCAACTTGGCAGAAGAAAGGACGAACACCACTGAAATCGTGGTGTCGCCAGTGTTGCAACAGTCGTGCAGTTTCCGGTGTTACGTGCCAGTTCGACGGATTTGGAATCGCTCGCCACACTTCTACAAGGCGACGAACTTGGTTGATAACCGATGTTGTGTCGTATTGTTGTTCTTTGGTCGAAAGTCCGTGCCCTTCGTCAAGTGGGAGCTCAAGTTGCTCTGCGGTATTCTTCTTGCGTTTTTTAGGTTTCGGAAATGGAGTGACAAACTTCGCGATACGTCGCGAATCGATGATCTTCTGTGTCGGCTGCCCACTATCGTCGAGCTCCCAATGTTTAGACGGGTATGCGTACGGCGAGTTGAGGATCGGCTGATCAAAGAATGGATTGGACATCGCGCTTTCAATTCCCTGCGTCTGCTACGTGCGTTCATCTTGGTTTTGTGATGTATGGCTTGGCACACTGCTCCAAGAAATCCTCTAAATCACGTCTCAGAAAGAGGCGGTATCCGTTTGCTGGATTTTTGTGCATAGGCAGTTTTCCTGCCTCCGCCCAAGTTAGATCGG
>JAYVPE010000237.1:0-6888 GCA_043757575.1 Pirellula sp. | reverse complement strand
TGGTCACCGACAGGAATGGGTTGATGCCTGTATCGCTAATAAACCCGAAGATGCGAAGGCTGGATTTTGGTATTCTGCACCCTTCACGGAATCACTGTTGGTCGGTGTGCTTACCATTCGGCTCGGAAAAAAGATTGAATGGGATGCAGTCACGATGAATGCCACAAACGCTCCTGAAGCAGAGGAACTGATCCGCAAGACTTATCGCAAAGGATTCGGTCTCGACTGATGCTGCACGTTCAAGCGAGAGTCAGGCTAGCGGGCTTGATCGCCGCTAAGTAGCTGATGTCCGGTTTTTTACAAAAATTGGGGCAATATCGATTGCAGTTTCTTAAAAAAAGAGTCACGTTAGGAGGTGTAGTCGAAACAAAGTTGGATGGTTCCCCGCCATTCAGTTTCATCCAGCCGAAAAAAATTCAAATGAAAATCACTTTCTTAGTACTAGTGGTACTCTCGTCAGTCTCGTTTGCTACCGAGGTATCTATTCATGCACGCCAATGGACAACTGAGAGCGGCAGTTCTTTTACGGCGTCCGTAATCGATATCAATGAAGGGGAGGTCACGTTCGTAGCTAGTGGCAAAGAATTTACACTCCCGATTTCGGAAATGTCGTTCAACAATCGAACGGACCTTCGACATGCTTATGGAAAAGCATTGCTGAAGGACGATGCCTTCATGGCAGATGCTGTTGCCGAGGCAAGAGAGATCCGTGAAATTACGCTCGATCGGAAAGCCAGAAGTTCTGGTTACTACAAGATGCCTGAATCGGAGAAGACCGCTAATATAGCTAGGGAGCAGAAGTATCGTAGTGCCGAACTTGCGAGAGCCACGGTCCAACAATCCAATGCAATTAGTCGTATGAATCCAGTGTTCTACAGTGATATCTACGCAGGCCTACTTAACGGTGGCTCCCGGACACGGTACGTGACTGGTTACAGTCGCCGGAACGGCTCCTACTTTAACCCGTACAACCGGCGTTGGCCAGGACGTAGGTGGTAGAGGAAAACAGGTTGCCTCGCGACCTCAACCTGCGGAACGGAGACACCATGTCAGAAAAGTTTTCGACCATAGTCCTTCCGCAAGTGCGACACGATTTAAACCGAGGACCAGATTGCTAACCAGTTTTATTCGCGAGGCGGTACCGCTTTCGCCCGTATAGTACACTGTAGTTCCAAGCACTGGCCATAAGTCGGCACAAGCATCAAACGTGAGCCGATCACCCCAACTGGATTTTTGAAATATTTTTTGCGGTGGTCTTGGCCCGATCGAGTCCTTTTGGCTAATTCCCAACGGTTCATTTTTTAAAAATGTCTTTAGCATCCCTTGCCATTGTTGCCGATCGTATACAATGGGTGTAACGTAAATTTCTCGTATCGCCACGCCCTGTGCCTTTTTATCGAAAGGCTTGTGTCCCGCCCCGCGATAGATTCCTGTGCAGTTCCTGGTTCTCCGACCTCCCAGGTTGGAATACTAATGTCTTTTAATCAAGCCATTCGCTTCCGATGCATTACCATCTTCATTTTAAGCGTCGCTGCGCCCCATATTGCCGCTGCTGACTTATCATTCGACGAGCAGCGACTGGCGAAAGGAGAAGCGATTTACCGAGCTAAGTGCGCATCGTGCCATGGCGAAAAAGGGGAGGGAGGCACAAAACAGTATGCTGAACCTCTTGCTGGCGATGCTAGCCGAACGGAGCTTGCAAGGCTAATTTCCGACACTATGCCGGAGGACGATCCCGCGTCGTGCGTGGGCGACGATGCGGAAGCTGTAGCTGCCTTCGTATTTGATCATTTTTATAGTGACGCCGCTCAAGTCCGCAATCGGCCGCCACGAGTCGGACTCGCTCGTTTAACCGGCCTACAACTGAGGCAGAGTCTGGCTGATTTGTACTCTCATTTTGGAGGCACCCCCAAAGTGACCGAAAAACGGGGTGCGAAAGCCATCTATTTCGATGGACCAAGTTGGAAAAACGAGAAAAAAAAGATCGAGCGAATTGACCCTGTCATCCAATTTGATTTTGGTCATAACGCGCCAGGCGAAGGTATCGATCCGGAAGCCTTTTACATCTACTGGGAGGGTGGAGTGCTCGCCAACGCCACGGGTCGACACGAAATCATCGTTCGTAGCACCTGTTCATTCGTGATGGATTTCGGCAAGTTCGGTCGCGAACTGATAAACAACCACGTGCAGTCAGGCGACAAGACGGAGTTTCGTCGAACACTCACGTTGACCGCTGGTCGCGTTTACCCATTCAAAATTGATTTTATTCAACGAAAACGCAAGACCGAACAGCCTCCCGCTAGCGTATCGTTGTCGTGGATACCGCCCGGTGGTATAGAGCAGCTAATTCCGACCAGGAACTTAATCAGTGAAGGTGCAACGCCGACGTTTTCACTAGATATCGAGTTGCCGCCAGATGACCGCAGCTATGGCTTTGAACGTGGAGTCGCAATCAATCGCCAGTGGGACGAGTCGACAACCGCAGCAAGTGTTGAGTTTGCTCAAGCAGCCTCGGACGAACTTTGGCCAGAGTATCGAAAGAAACATAAGAAGGACGCTAACGAAAATCGAAGTCAGCTTCGTGCCTTCCTGACTGAGATTGTTGAGACAGCCTTTCGTGCCCCCTTGGAGAACGAACTTAAAAAGAAGTATATCGATCAGCAAGTCGATGCAGCCGACGATGACGCGGAAGCGATTCAGCGTGCGCTGCTAGTTTCCCTAAAGTCACCGAGGTTTCTCTATCCATTTGCCGATCAAAACCAATCGCGTTCGGCCCGTCAATTAAACCGGTTGACTTTGACCCTTTTCGATTCCTTGCCAACCGACGATTGGCTTATCAAAAAAATTCGCAACAATGAACTAGAACAAGTCGACACGATTCGAAGCATGGCTCGTGAGTTCGTCAAGGATTTTCGCACACAAGCCAAGTTGCATGACATGCTCATGGAGTGGCTCAACGTCAAGCGCTTTGATGAAATTACGAAAGACGAAAAATTGTTTGCCGGATTCGATCGTTTGATCGTCAGTGATCTTCGCGATTCATTCGAAGTGTTCCTTGATAAAGTCGTCGGAAGCGAAACCAGTGACTATCGTCAACTCTTTTTGGCCGATTGGACCTTTACGACCGATCGATTGGCCAAGTTCTACGGTGATGCTTGGCAGCCGCTTGAGATCGAACCGGCAAAAGAAGAACTGATTGCCACGGCACCAGTTGTTACAGCACCAGTTGATACAGAACCGGTCGTTACAGCACCTGTAGACACGGAACAGCCAAAAACGAAAACTGTTGAAAAAAAACCGTTGGGGATTGCGAATGCACCATTGCCTGAATTACGACGTAGCGTTAGCGATGCGGGACTGCGTTTCGGTGTGCTTTCGCATCCGTACCTGATGAGTGGCTTGGCCTATCATGACACGACTTCTCCAATCCATCGTGGTGTCTTTCTCATACGCTACATATTGGGCCGTACGCTTCGGCCACCCAATGAAGCGTTTACGCCGTTGAGTCCTGACCTTCACCCTGATCTGACAACTCGAGAACGGGTGTCACTTCAAACAAGTCCGGACAACTGTCAGGTTTGTCATTCCAAGATCAATGGTTTAGGATTTGCGTTAGAAAATTTCGATGCAGTCGGCAAATTTCGCAATGAGGAAAAATCGAAAACGCTTGATTCGTCTGGGAAATACATCGATCGCAATGGTAAAGAAGTTTCTTTCAGCGGCCCTCGTGAACTTGCCGATTATATTATTTCAAGCGATGATGCTCATAGAGCGTTTGTAAATAGGGCGTTCCAGCACTTCGTCAAGCAACCGGCGGCAGCCTATGGGGCTGGCATACTGGATGAGTTGACGGACAAATTTCGAAAGAACAATTTCAATATTAACGAATTGATCGTAGAAATTGCCGTCATTGCGGCAACCCGCGATCCGTCACTAAGCAAATAGGGTTTTTACATGCACCACTCAGTATCACGTCGCGATTTTTTGCTGAAGACCGGCATCAGCGCTGCTGCTGCCAATTTTATGTTTAGCCTACCAAGCTTAGGATGGGCATCGGCGACCACAGAACGAAAACAGAGGCTTGTGTTTATTTTTAGCCCTAACGGAGTCATTCCTGATCACTTCTGGCCAGAAAAGACAGGAACGGAGTTCGACCTGAAGCGGATCTTGGCTCCATTATCGGATTTCAAGAGTCAGATGATGACGCTGCACGGTGTTTGCAATCGTATCAAGGGTGACGGCGACGGGCACATGCGCGGGATCGGATGCTTATTGACGGGGATTGAGTTGTTTCCAGGCGACGTACAAGGCGGTTCTGACACGCCTGCCGGATGGTCGATGGGCATTTCTGTGGATCAGCATCTAAAGAACAAACTACAATCCAATCCAAACACGCAGACGAGGTTTGGTTCACTCGAATTTGGAGTGATGGTTCCTGACCGTGCTGACACATGGACGAGGATGTCCTATGCGGGTCCCAACCAACCAGTTGCTCCTATCGACAACCCGTATCAGATGTTCGATAAGTTGTACGGGCAAACCAAAAACCGAGCGATGCTTGCAAGTGTGCTCGATGATTTGACCGAGGACTTTCACAAAGTGGAGCAGATGATCAGTGCAGAGGATCGACGAATGTTGCAGGAGCACGTAAGCATGGTTCGCGAGATAGAACGGGAGCTGCAAGCCGAGATGGAGTTGCAGTCTAGGAGAGGAGACGTTGGTCACGCCGTCCCCAAGCTGGCGCCTAATGTCGAGGAGCAAAATGACAATATCCCTCAAATCACGCGAATGCAAATGGATTTGATGGTCAACAGTTTCTCGGCCGACTTTGCCCGAATTGCTTCTTTCCAAATTACTAACAGTGTTGGGTCACCGAAGATGAAATGGCTCGGCATCGATGAAGGTCATCATCAACTCTCGCACGAACCCGACACGAACGAACCAGCCTACGAGAAATTGATCAAGATCAACACGTGGTACTGTGAGCAAGTTGCTTATCTAGCAAAACGTTTGGCCGAAACACCTGAGCCCGGCGGCGAAGGGTCACTGTTAGACAATACGACATTGGTCTGGACCAACGAATTGGGCAAAGGCAATTCACACACCCGTGACAACATCCCATTTGTTATGGTTGGTGGCGGGTTAGGTTTCAAGATGGGGCAGGCGCTCGATTTTAATAAAGTGCCGCACAATCGGCTATTGCTCAGTTTTTGCGAGGCGATGGGATACCCAGAAAAGTCGTTTGGAAATCCTGATTTTTGTGCGGATGGACCGCTTACGGGCTTGGTTTAATGTGGGTCAGTCGTTCCATCCGTCCGATTCATCTACAAAAGCAATAGTATGGTTTCCTTGTCGGCAGGTGCGTTGAGTGTTCGCTATTTTAAACTGCGAGACCGTTTATCGCATACCATTGGGATAGGGGAGGGAGATTCCTATCTTCCATTGTTGGAATCCATCGAGGGATCGGAGGAGGAGCCATGGCCAGCGAGTCCTCCCATGCAGCAAATGGTCGAAGAATGCTTTACGTCGGGTGCAAGTCCGGTACTACTGGGCGTTGGGTTGTCTGGAAACGGCCACTGGTCTACTGCAATCGAGTCAAAAAATAACCATCTTTTGAAGTTTGACATCGCTTGCAAAAATTCGAAACTCTCTACTTTTTTCGGATCGCAGTATCATGTCCTGACACACGTGCAGCCGTCGACTCGTCCGAATGCAATTGAGATTTTGCTCGAACCCGAGAAACTTCCAGCGAATTGTATTTACCGTCGGATTGAATGCAGCGTGTCGATTGGGCGACTGGAATTTTCCGAATCCGAACGGCGAATCTGGTTTTCACCGAATTCTGAGGTCAGCTCGATTCAGACGCATCGATGGTGCTATGAAATCTGCCTTTTCGTTGTCCAATAGGGTATAGTGAACTAGTTGGACAGAGCCTCTTCCCGTACGAATTGCCATGAATAAGAACGCCGTTTCTGAGTCAGAACGCAAGTCCAATTCCAGCCCGATTCTTGGCGGTCGATTATTCAAATTTCAAATTCGAATGGTACGAGGGTTGCGTGCTAGGCTGGGGCAATTGCGATACTCACGATCCGCCGATCGGGTAACGCTGGAAGCGGAGAGCAACAGAACAATCAATCAGTTTGTTAATTTAAAAAGCCAGATGAAATCGCAACACGCCGAGGGGTGGCGATCGGCGATGACAGAATGGGATGTTCTGATTGATAAACAGTTTGCAGCCGCCGAACGTGATACACTCCACAGTGTCAATCAGGAACGGCAACAGTCAAAAAAGCTGATATCCGATTTTATTGAAAACAAAGCTAAACAGAAGAAGAAATACGAGAGCGATTCGGCAGATCTTAAACAGAAGCGAGACGAAGGAAGCTCGAATCGCAAAACAGCTCGCGATAGCATCAAAGCCAAACTCGATAGAGAGCGAACCACGATAGAGCAGCAGATGCACGAGTGCCGCGAGTGGGTTGGGATTCGAACGGGCGACACAACTCTACAGGACCTAACTGCCAGCAGCGCATCCGCGAGCACTGACGAAATGCAATCGATCTCGGATCTGCCGAGTATTGCGAAGCGGTTCGACGAGATTCAAAAAACGCTTTCTGTTTGCATCTCGCGAATGAAGAACCACCTGGTCAGCAAGATGCTGGGGGCTTATTGGTTTTTGGGATTTGGCTCCGTGCTGGGAGCAATAGCCGCAGCCATTTCTTGGTCTCTAGGTTCGGTCCCTTTGATTGTCGGTATTGTCGGAATCATCGGTTCGATACTATTCACTGCGATTATTCACTTTGCGACAGCCCCGCTGGTGACTCGAACCATCCGTCGCATGTTTCCTCAAGTGGTGGATCAAGAAAACTTGGCCTACTCCGTGTTAGC
>JAYVPE010000236.1:0-6894 GCA_043757575.1 Pirellula sp. | reverse complement strand
GTTGAACCAATCGATACCATGACTGAGGCAGCGCAGCGGCTTCAAACGGCAACGTGGGTATAGCGCCCCAATCTGCAAAACCTGCCAACGCACAGTTGGTCATGATCGGGACGACAAAGGTCTGATCTTTGCCATAGCGTTGTCGCAATCCATCCCAGCTTCCGTGTCGCTCAACATAGTCCCACGCGGCAGCGATTTTTGTTGAGTAACGAGAATTATGGCCAGCCAACTGCCACGCGGCCAAGACCAACAATGTCGTCGCAATATTGGAAAGTGACCGGTCAGTGTCTCCAAACCCTCCATCTGCATTTTGCGAACGGGATAACCATCCAGATCCGCTTTCAATCAACTCATCCCATCGACCAGGTGAATAGCGATCGCCGTTTAATCCTTGCTCGATCGACCATGGTTTCTTTTGAAATTGATCGCGACTGATCGACAATGCGCTTACCGCAGTTGCGGTCGACAGCGCTGATGTCGAAAGAGTACCTGTCCAATGGTCCGAAGATCCCTTGAGCAAAACCAGATCCGATCGCAATCGATCGATGGCCTGTTCAATCCGTTCTTTGAGCATCGGCAATTTTGCACTCAAGTTAGTGGGATCCGCTGACCATCGTAGGCTAGGCGTACATTCTGAGGCAATCGTGCGTTCGCCGAGTCATAGTCGAGGTCATGCGACAGGTGAGTCAAATAGGTCATCTTCGGCTTGATCTTCGCTACTACTTCGAGAGCGTCCTCGACACAGAAGTGTGTTGGATGAGGTGTGTACCGCAATGCGTCTAATACCAAGCAATCCAAACCTAGCAACAGTTCCAAGCTCGACTCAGAAATAAAATTAGTATCAGTGCAGTAGGCGATATTCCCTATCCGGAATCCCAACACACTACAATTGGGACCGTGAACTAAAGGGATCGGTTGCAATACCGTGTTTAGCACTTGAAAGGGTTCTGTCGTAATCCGATGGATTTGCAGTTGTGGTGCAGCCGCGGCGTGCGTCGGTTCTCTTCGATCGAAAGCGTAGTCGAAGACAGTGCGTATGCGTGTCTCAACCAGTTCTGCACAGTATAGTGGGACAGGATGTCCAAGTACAAAAGGGAATAGTCGCAAATCGTCCAATCCATGCAAGTGGTCTGCGTGTTCATGCGTAAACACTACGGAATGAACCATCCCGATCCCTTCTCGCAAAAGCTGATGGCGCAGGTCTGGCGAAGTGTCAAAGAGCAGGTTGCCAGCTTGCAGACCCAATATGGCCCCGGACCTGGTCCGATTATTCCGCGGGTTGGAACTCATGCAGACTGCACAATCGCAACCGATTGCGGGAACGCCAACACTCGTACCTGTCCCGAGCAAGATCATTTGCCCTTTGAAATCAATCGAACGAAATCGTCTTTCCACTGCCACAAGTCCTAACCGAGAATGTTTTGCTTTCCGTGCAGTGTACTTGAAATTTCCCTCGTTCCCAAGCTCCGACGTGGGAATGCCAGTCCTCAAAACTCCTATATTCAACACAGACCTATCTCATTGGTTTAAATTCATTTCCGAAGCACCGCTTGCCGATTTTCATAAATTGAGCGAACGAGCACCAGGATGCCAATTCGGTACAGACAGTTTTCATCCTGCAGGGATGCAGCGAAAGAACCAACAAGGTCCTAATCACTTTCGAAGCATCCTAATTTCATGGCACGAAAAACTAAACGCAACGATCTGGCCACTTCAAAATCGCCCGCAACTCCACTTATCAAACCAGATACCGGCAGGCAGCCTCGAATCATCGGTTGGCTGGTCTTGATCGTGGGTGGTTTCAGTTCGTGGTATTGGTATAGGCCACTCCCCGACACCGTTAATCAGACAGTCCACTCGACGATCCCCTCATCCTGGGCTACAACAAAATCAAGCCCGAAGAGTCTATGGAGCGATCAGGGACTTGTAGTGCCTAGTACCTCTGGAACTCCTGACAACCTATTGGAGGTTCCGGTCAATTCCTCAAATCAACAACGTGTCACGGCGGTCTCCTCCGTGAATCAGGAAAGTGACGAGTCGCGATTGATCGGGCCGCCCAAGGTAACTCTTGTACCCTGGAATGAGGTTCAGCATGACATTCGCGACGTCCTTAAAACCGAACGAGTTCCTTTGGTACCAATCGCTTCCAACTTGACAGACGGCAATTCCCTTTCCAATTCCCCACGGGTTTGGACGCCGGAAAAACAGCATCCAAATCGAGCAGCAGACATAACGCAATCCAACGCGAATTGGCCCGACGCAGGGTACAGTCCTCCCGAAAAAATCAAAAAAAATCAAAAAAGGAATTCAGTCCAAATCACGACGCAAATACCACCCCTTTTGGAAACGGGAATGAAATCGATCCGAACAACTGACTCGGACGACTCTATCAAAACGGGTGTTTTTTCCAATTCCAACTCTGCTGAGTCCGCACTGGAGACTCCGCCTGAACCGAAGAGGCAACCCATGTTTATCCGCCAGCCAAGTCGGTAGTCAATGAACCAAACGACTTTTCCCGAGTCCAATTATCGATTGCTCGATTTCGGAATGGGTCGAAAACTGGAGCAATTTGGGGATCTGATTGTCGATCGTCCTTGTCCCGGTGCAATGTCGTTGAAAAAGGGGGCGAGTCTTTGGGATCAAGCGGAACTTTCCTATTCGCTGAAAGAAAAAGACCGTTGGCATGACCTTAACTCCCAGGCACCAACAACCAAAGAAAATTGGTTCTGCGTATGCGATGGCATTCGAATGTTACTCAAACCAACTCCGGCAGGCCAGGTTGGTGTCTTTCCTGAGCATTGGGGACATTGGCCATGGCTCTTGGAAAAAATGTCGATCGAGGATGCAGTGCTTGCGAAAGCACCAAGAGTCCTCAGCCTGTTCGCGTATACCGGAGCAACTACCCTCGCTTTAGCCCGAGCCGGTTGTGCCGTGACCCACGTGGACTCCTCCAAACCAACGGTGGGTTGGGCTCGTGAGAATTGTGCCTTTTCTGAACTTGGCAAGGTATCGATTCGGTGGATAGTGGACGATGCCGCAACGTTTGTAAAACGCGAACTTAGGCGCAACACGCACTATGAAGCGATCCTTCTCGACCCGCCGACCTATGGTCATGGAGCCCAAGGCAAGCGTTGGGAAATCCATCGCCATCTGATGCCTTTGTTAAAGGATTGCTGGCAATTGCTTTCAGACCAGCGCCGGGCGGTGCTACTCTGTGGCCACTCGTCGCATATCGCCGTTCGGGATATCAATGAGACTCTTGCTCAGCATCATGGAGCTCAAAGTGTTTCGAACTGCGAAATCAATCAAGCCAGTCTGGTCGATTCCTTCGGTAGAAAGCTAGATTGCGGTTTCGCAGCGCGGTATTCGTTTTCCGGATAGGCTTGGGCTAATGTACAATTGGGCTACACTATAGCACTGATTATTCTCGGGCGATTTATTGATCAGCCGAAACGAGATTTTTGCATCAAAGGAATGGTCAGTGGCCCGCAACGAACAACTTATACGTCAACACAAAATCATTCAAATCCTCGAACGTCGACGTTTCGGTGCGACCTTGGAAGATCTTCGTGATTCCGTCGTCCAGGAACTAGGGATTGGCACTTTGCACGTTCGTAGTATTCGCCGAGACATCGAAGCACTCCAAGCGGCTGGCATGAATATTATTACCGAGGAAACTCAGACCGGAAAAGTCTGGAAGATGAGCCGCGTCGAAAAGGGGCTCCACAAGATCGCTATCACTGCCAGCGAACTCATCGCTCTATCGATGGGTCGCGATCTTCTCCTGCCTCTCGTTGGAACGCAATTTTGGCAAGGCATCGAGGGTTTCTGGAATAAAGTACGCGAGCAACTCCCGACAGGTGTCTGGGATCATTACCAACGCTATCGCCGGACCCTTCGTGTTCTCGGCGTCCCAGCCAAGACTTACGAAAAGCAGCAGGGTATCCTCAAAACGATTAACCGCGCTATCCAAGAACATCGCAAACTTGAGATAGAGTACGAGTCCATTGGCAAACCGATAGCGACACGATGGCTCGAACCCTACGGATTAGTCATCTACCAAAGCAGCATCTACGTCGTCGCCATTGAATCGGGAAAGAATGAAGTTGCTGAGGCTGACGAACGACTTCGACATTGGAAGTTGGATCGATTCACTAAAGCGACCGCGCTCGACGAATGGTTCAAAGCTGACGAAGAAGTGGACCTAGAGGAGCATCTCGGAAAAAGCGTTGGAATTTTCAGTGGTGGCGAAAGACCGGTAACCTATACGATTAAACTATCGAAAAACGCCGCCCGTTGGATTCAAGAGGAACCTTGGCATGCAGACCAAAAACTGGAATTCGAAAGCGATGGCTCCTGTATCATGAAAGTGCCTGCGTACCATCCCATGGAAATCATCCCAAACGTCCTAAAGCTTGGCAATGAAGCCCAACTGCTCGAACCAGCCGAAGGCCGCAAGGAAATCAAAAAGATCATCCAGCAACTGTCTAAAGACTACGCCTAGTTGCTCTTGTTTAACCGGCGCAGCCGCGATTACCCTTTACTTTACTCCCCCTCCACTCCCCTCCACTCCATCATGCACCCCATCGTTCAAATCTCCCTCGATCTAACGAACATCGACGAAGCGATCGAAACAGCCGCCATGGCCATGCGAGCTGGTGTCGACTGGCTCGAAGCAGGAACGCCTCTCATTTTGGCCGAAGGATTGCATGGTGTTCGAGCCTTGCGGGCCGCATTCCCAACCACACCCATCATCGCGGATCTCAAGACGATGGACGGTGGATACCTCGAAGCTCAAATGATGGCAGGAGCGGGTGCAACACACGTGGTCGTGATGGCTCGTGCTCACGAAGAAACGATTCGTTGCGTCGTCAAGGCTGGCAGAGACTTTGGAGTGAAAGTCATGGGTGACAACATGGTCTGTCCTGATATGGTCGCGGGTGCAAAGTGGCTTGAGGATCTAGGTTGCGACTACGTGATCCACCATATTGGCTACGATGAACGCCGAGGCATTGCAGCTCGCGGTGAACGCATGCCCAGCCCTCTCGATCAATTGCGACAAGTAGCCCAAGCCGTGAAAATTCCTGTTCAAGCCGTCGGTGGCCTAACGTTAGAACAAGCGATCCAATGCCCAGCCTACGGTGCCCCGTTGGTCGTACTTGGAGCACCGCTGACCATTGATGCGGATGCTTTTAAAACCGCCAGCGGCGATTTAGAAAGTTCGCTTAGAATGATTTGCGAAGCAATTCACAAATCCGTCGCTCTTCCGACGGACGGATACTGTACTTAAGGTGACCGGCAGACCAAAAAGTACCAGTCGCAATTAACACTTACCCAAGAACCAAATCATGAAATCAGCCGCAGTCGTAAACTACTCACCTGAAAAACACTCCGTTGAGATCCGCGAGATCGAACGCCCAGAGATTGGCGAAGAAGACATTCTTCTCGAAGTTGCCAATGTTGGCGTGTGCGGTAGTGATTTACATCAATGGACGGCTGATCATTCATGGCCAGTGAACTACCCCGTTGTTTTAGGGCACGAATTCAGCGGTACGATTCTTGAGGTTGGCAAGCGAGTTGAGGGTTGGCAAGAAGGAGACCGTGTGGTCAGCGAAACAGCCGCCATCGTTAGCCAGAATAACCCGATGACCCGGCGCGGAATGTACAACCTCGATCCTACCCGTAAAGGTTTCGGCTATGGCGTCAACGGCGCGATGACTCGGTTTGTTCGCGTCCCGGCTCGAATTCTACATAGCATTCCAGACAACTTGCCATTCGAACAAGCGTGCTTGACCGAACCTTGCTGCGTTGCATACAACGCGGTGGTTCGAAACGCTCGCATCGAACCAGGCGATCGAATCGTTGTGTTGGGACCGGGCACGATTGGAATCCTGTGCGCCGCCATGGCAAGACTGTGCGGGGCCCAAGTTGCCTTGGTCGGGTTAGAGCCAGATCGGCACCGATTGGAAATTGCAAGGAAATATGGTTGCGAAGTGATTATCGGCGACGCAAAAGCATGGTCCACTCAAAGGGATGGGTTGGGTGCTGATGGCATCATCGACGCGGCAGGTGCAAGCATCACGCTCAAAATCGCATTGGATTTGGTTCGTCCCGCTGGATGGATTAGCAAGGTAGGTTGGGGGCCCCAGCCGCTCGGATTCAATATGGATCAACTGGTCCAAAAAAACGTAACGCTTCAAGGAAGTTTCAGCCATCATTGGTCGATTTGGGAGCGGGTCATAGCGTTGCTCTCAAGCGGTCAGTTGGACGTCAAGCCGATCATTGGCGGTGTATGGCCGATCGCTGAATGGCACGAGGCCTTCGAAAAAATGCATTCAGGAGCAGTCGTTAAATCTGTCTTATGCCCAACATGAAACACTCGCTCAGCGGCAACTACTTGACCGTCGTCGCACGTGCGCAGTCAAGTTCATCGCCAGAGCACGTGGTCTCAGAATCCTTCAATTGCGAGCCTGGGAGCTGTGCTGTTGGAACATAGGGTTGTAAAGTTTGCATGCCAACGTAACTTGGAGCAAACGGTACTGGTGATCTTCGGAGCAAGGCGATTTGACGACGGATGTTAGAAAGATCTTCTTGAATTGTTTGGACCACATTGACGGATCCCTGGAGCTTACCGGTTTTTGGTTCAGCGGATGCTAACCTGATTGCCAATTCGGCATGTTCCACCACACTTGCTGTCAGCGCATCGGACATTTGATTTCGGGCTTCCGCAACTGCGAGTTGGGTGGATAGGGATGCATTTCGATTTGCAAGCGATTGAATATGTTCCATCGCCATTTGGCGCTCATCCATCAACTGGCAGGTCATTTCCAATCGAGTAGACAACTCTGTTTTGGCGACAAGCAAGTCGACAACGGTCGTAACAGGCAAGGAGAT
>JAYVPE010000235.1:0-6915 GCA_043757575.1 Pirellula sp. | reverse complement strand
TCGTAATAATCGTTCGATGTCTCGCACGGTTCGACCGAATCGACCTGGTAAATCCGAAGGTTGACTCATAGCTGGTTTTAAAAGAAGTAGCTGTTCAGCCGTTTCAAAGATGGCAGAAAGTTCCATGAGTGGTCAGTAGGCAGTAGGCAGTAGGCAGTAGGCAGTAGGCAGTAGGCAGTAGGCAGTTGGCAGTAGGCAGTTGGCAGTTGGCAGTTGGCAGTTGGCGGATATTTTGAAACCAGTCTCGGCCACTAACACCATGCCAAGCTTGTTGGCCAAAACATGATTGTTTAACCGCAAAGTTATCTTCATCGTAAGTCTACCATGCCGACCGACAGCAGGCGACTTTATCCTCAAACTCCCTTGAATTAGTTCGTGACCAAAGCAG
Source organism: Pirellula sp. (assembly GCA_043757575.1). Taxonomy (GTDB): domain Bacteria; phylum Planctomycetota; class Planctomycetia; order Pirellulales; family Pirellulaceae; genus JBKCUI01. The sequence goes on along the minus strand of JAYVPE010000235.1, from coordinate 6,527 downwards.
TCCCTTGGAAGTCGGAATAGCCCGTCCGCGATACATCCCGGAAACATTTGAGAAACCGCTAATGGACGCTGATTGAACGCTAATAATTTTCATTGCGATTGTAAGCGTGAAGTTAGCGATTGTTAGCGGTTAAAAACTTTTTTCTTCTTTGCCTGGTCTGCAGAGTTCCTCAATTCATTGCTTCCTCAATCTTGGCTCTTACTTGAGCTGGAATCGTATCTATCAACTGAGGGTGCGATTCGACAAGCCGCACTAGATCGAGTAAGTCTTTCTGACGCTTGCTGCCTCGCCGTTTCGGGTCAGCATAAGCCGCCAGTTTCCCAGCCAACGTATTTGCCGGTGTCGCAACCCACATCTTGATCCCGTGTACATTCGCTTCGACCGCAGAATCTGGAAAGGTAGCATAAAATGCATCGGTACTAATTTGGATGGTGACTTTTGACTGACCAGTCAAGTTTACGGACCAAGCGAATCGCTCAGTGCGAAAGCCGGAGCATTCTAAATCTTGAACACATCGCTCGACGTCTTTCGCTCCGATCACAATATCAACATCGGCAGTTGCCATCGGTTCCTTGGACCAGTGATTGACCGCCAAACCGCCAATCATGCACCATGGTGCACCGGAGTGGTTCAGAACGTCAATCAGCTTCTCGACGTCTGTGCCACCGCCAAGCGTCTGCCAATCGAAAAATTGCCGTTCATTCATTAGGATAGAATCTGGTGTCTGGCCTCGGGCTTCAGCGCCCACGAATCACGATGGAGACGCAACGAGAACTCCAGGACCATTGGAACCGCTGATGGGAGTTGGGAGTCGGGAGTCGGGAGTTGGGAGTTGGGAGTTGGGAGTTGGGAGTTGGGAGTTGGCAGTTGGCAGTTGGCAGTTGGGAGTTGGCAGGAATTAGTGTGAGCGGACTTCGCTCCTCTGGGTGACATCCGATTGTTTGGATTTCACTTTGCGAACTCTGTCGCTTTTGCGGGAAAGCGTCCTGTTTGCGGGCGATTTTCGTCTCTAATCAATCAGTCTACGAACCATCTACATACGTGGCTTGCAAATGCAGTATATGCTGCTCAGGACAGCAAAGACACCGCGATCGCTGTATTTTGACGGCAGGTAGGGCAGGAACAGCAGATCGAAGCAATCGAGAAAAGACACCGAAGATTCGTCTACGAAAAAGTATAACGAACATCAAAGCGGGGTCTGGGCTAAACGGGTAAGAGCTCGGGAAGAGGACTAACCGGCCAATTCCCTGGAGCGCTTGACTGCGGCCATCACACCGTCGATCACGGCGGATCGGAAACCCGCTCGCTCCATGCTGCTCAAGGCTGCGATCGTTGTCCCGCCAGGACTTGTCACTTGCTCTCGTAAGATCGCCGGATGTGTACCCGTTTCTTGTACCATCTTGGCCGTTCCCAAAACGGTTTGGGTCGCGAGCTCGAGCGCCGCCTGACGGCTTAGTCCCGCCATTACTCCGCCATCGCTCAACGCCTCGATCATCATTAGCACGTACGCTGGTCCAGATCCGGATACGCCAGTGACACCGTGCAATTGATCGTCCGATACACAAACCACCTTGCCCACGGCGCAGAAAAGAGACTTGCACCATTCGAAATCCTCGGGAGTCACGGACTTTGCAATTGCGATACCGCTCGCCCCCTCCAGCGACTGGCAGGGCGTATTGGGCATCACGCGAATAATGCGTTCTGTACCAAAACAATTCGCCAGTTTCCCTAGCGAAATTCCAGCCGCTATGGAAACCAAAAGATGCTCGGGAGTAACTTTGTCCTCCAGGCTGCTCGAAATATCTAGCAATATCTGAGGCTTCACGGCCAAGACGATACGCGTGCATTTCGCAAAAAGTTCATCCGGTGCAGATGTTAAATGACACTCTGGAAACCTCTGCTTCAGGACTTCGATTTGTTCAAAGTTGGTATCGCAAAAAGCGATATCGGCATCCTTGGCAATGCCCGAAAGGATAGCGCCTCGCGCGATAGCAGTGGCCATTTGGCCGCCACCTAAAAACCCAAATTGCAATTGATTCATGGAGCTTACCAGAGATCCTTTAGTACTTCTGTTGTCGCTTGTGATTTGTTGAGCACGTAAAAGTGGACGCCTGGGATTCCACTTCTCAGAAGCTCTGCAACTTGCAACTGAGCGAATTCAACGCCGGCTGCGAACTGCCAATTCGGGTCCGCGTTCTCACTCAGTCGATTCACTAACGAATCCGGGAGTTTGGCTTTGCAAAGGGATGCGATGCGTTGAATTTGGGAAAGGTTAGTGACTGGCAAAATTCCTGGAACGATTGGGATCCGAATTCCCGCAGCTAGGCAGCTATCTCGAAAACGGAAAAAGTCTTCGTTGATATAGAAAAGCTGGGTCACAATGATGTCCGAACCGGCGTCTACTTTGCGCTTCAAGTTTTCGAGATCCACCTCTGCGTTGGGCGCTTCTTGATGTACCTCTGGATAACCTGCAACTGCAATTCCCAACTCTGGAAAATCGGACCGAATGAGAGAAACAAGTTCATTGGCGTATTTGAGCCCGCCCTGAGTTTGATGGAACTCGGTCTGGCCTTTGGGTGGATCGCCTCGCAAGGCGACAATATGCTCGGTGCCTTGTGCAATCGCCGTTTGCAAGTATCCACGAAGCTGGTCGACTGTCGATCCGACACAAGTCAGGTGGGATGCCACCGGAATTTCGAATCGGGACTTTACCTCGCTGAGAATTTGTAAGGTTCGGTCGCGGGTCGATCCACCTGCTCCGTAAGTGCAAGTGAAAAAATCCGGTGAGAACTCAATCAGTTCGGCGACTGCGTTCAACAGCAGGTCCACACCCTCGTCCGTTTTGGGTGGATACAACTCAAACGAAAGACCCGGTTTATCTCGTTTGAAAAAATCACCAAGCCCCATTTGAACATTCCTAGTCTAAAATTTTTCAACAACTGTCCTGCGTCGTTTCTCGGAATGTCACTACAGATCACTTCTCCGTGTACTCGACTGTACCAGAGTAACAAAAGCTAGCGTCGCTTCAAGATTCGATAGGACACAAGTTTACCTGCTGTTTCAATCAGTGATTCACAAAACCAACGGGACTTCGTAAAGTGTTTGTCTATTACCCCATTTAACCGATTGCCAACTAACGGGCAGGAAGATTCCCGCAAATGCACACTATGCCATCTGAACCACTCACTGGGAAGCGAATCCTCGCTTTCGTTGGCGATATCTATGAAGATCTTGAGCTGTGGTATCCCAAGCTCCGGCTGATCGAAGCTGGGGCAACATTTATCGTTGCTGGCGAAGATGCCGATACGGTTTATGCCGGTAAAAACGGTTATCCGTGTAAATCAGACATTCGAATCGACGATGCACAATCCAGCGACTTCGACGCAGTGCTATTGCCAGGTGGGTTCATGCCTGACCGGCTCAGGCGACTTGCAAGGGTCAAGAAACTAATTGCCGAGTTTTCAGAACAGGAGAAGTGCGTGGCTGCGATCTGTCACGGAGGCTGGCTTGCGATCTCTGCTGGAGTTTATTCGGGAGTTCGAGTTACAGGATCACCTGGAATTAAAGACGATCTCGTCAACGCCGGTGCAATATGGGAGGACGCGCCCGTCGTGGTCGATCGGCATTTCGTTAGTAGCCGAAAACCAGACGATCTTCCCTGGTTCGCACATGCGATGATTGAGGTAATAGGAAATGGTGGGCATCCAAGTAAAAACGCTGGCTCCGCGTAATGTTGGCTACGCAAGTCCAGCGATTTGTTTTTGTAACAGGCGATTCACGAGAACCATCGCCATGCATTTTTATTTCAGATCAAGCTGCGCGACGTACTGGACTTTGTTCTTGGACTGGAGTTGGTTCTTGCCATTTAGGTTCCAGTTCATTTCGAAGGATTCTAATGTGCGAAGGAGCTTGCACTCCAATACGCACTTTATCACCGTTGAGACGAACAATCGTCACAATAATATCATCGCCCAGATGAATGCATTCGGATTCTCTTCTGGACAAAATCAACATAACTGAGATTCCATTCCCAAAGCTGTTTGGTGTGGGTTGAGGGAGCCATTCGCCACAGCAACCCAAACGGCTGAAGCGAATTCCGTGTCCAAAATCTAACTTATGCTGCGGAAAGCACTAAATCCTTAACGCAGCGAACGCTAGCACGTTGGCCAGTGGAGTCGTAAAACAGAACCCTTGCAGTTTCGATATCGAAGACCGCAGTCAATCGAATACTGCGAGGGCCATGTAAACAATAAAATATTCCGCAGGGGTTACCCTGCTTACGTAATAGTTTTTCTGTCAAAGGAAAGGCTTTCGGAAGAAGTTGGTTTTTGCAACAAATTTCTTCTTCAACGATTTCCCGAATATTCATGAACTTAGGCAATTCAAACCACCCATGCTGCTGGAGTATCATTTCCAAATATCATGTGCGATACAAAACCTACCTTCTCGTCCAGATTCGCTACCGCTCGTCAAGGTGGAGAAGTGATTTAGGTAAGATATTCTATCGGCTGACATCGGCACACATTCGTTCTAGGATTGGGCGACATGGCGGACAAATCCAACTTAAGGGCGTTAGCGCTCGTACCTTAGTGCGAAACCGAACTATAGGCACTTTCCTCTAGAAATTCGTTGAAATCGGCTCCTGCGTTTGTTTTCGCTCACGTTGCATTTCTCGAGGAATTTTTTTTGCAGGGGTTCTCAGGGCGCGGGTTGTTTATAATGTCCGTTGACTATTGGCGAGATCGCAAGGATCCTGAACAGAGTGCCGGATATCGGGCCACGTTTTTAACTGACGAAGCTGATACACTAATTCGACTGCCCCTCATCCCCAGCATCTCTCCCCGGACGACCAGGGAGAAGGGGGCAAGAATCCATTCGTATGTGTGGCCTGACATCTCAAATACCTCAAGCTTCCTCGACGAAAACATTTTAATCAGCCAGGGCGAGGCTCCTGCCGAGCTTTCGCAGTTATTTAGCTCGGCAGGAGCCTCGCCCTCCCGCTAAAACCGGACTTGAAAACCAATTTGGGACAGTCGAACTAAACGAAAAATCTCCAGGTGACAAATTGCAAAACGAAAAATCGCAAAACGACAAATCTGCAGGTGACAAATGGCAAAACGAAAAATCGCCAAGCGAAAAACCGAGGCCAGTCTCGCTCGCCTACCTGACACGGGAAAATCTGACTGAACTTTGCAACGAAGAGCTCTTAAACCATCTTGCAAATTCCCCTTGCGCGAACAGAAATATTCCCAAACAGCAGTCGCTCGAGGAATATCTGCGAGAGAGCCAATAATGCTTTCGCCTTGTTCTTGTTTTTGTTTTTGACAGGCCTCAACTCATTTGAAACAAAAGCTACGCTATTTCTTTGCTGACCTTTCATATTGAAAATCGAGGGTGTACTCAGCCAGCGTGATATTTTTTATCGCGGTCAAGAGAGCAGCTCGAGTTGCTTTGTTTGGAGCGAGTTTTAACTCGGATGACAAAGCATAGATCGTTATGTGGTATTTTTTGACACCGGGGCCTTTGGAACACATCGGGTCGTACTCCGTTCGGCGTTTGTCGTTGCTGCCCACGGTACCGGTCCCCTTGGCGTTTTTGTCAACCTGGGTTGTCGTGGCTGGAATGTTGTAGAGCACCCAATACGATTTTTCTTGGTCGGGTGCGGTGTGCCAAAGACTCACTGCAAAAGACTTCGTACCCTGCGGTGCGTTCGTCCACTGGATTGCGGGAGACATGCTTGCACCGTCACAGGTGCATTCAACGCCGATGTTCCCTTTGGCATCCATGGACGAACTGATTAACGTCAGTTTTGATAAACTGGTCTTTTCCTTGGTCTCTTCGGTTTTAGAGTCTATGCGAGGTCTGGGTTGTTCGGCTCGCTGCGGCGGTTCAAGTCGCTGCGGCGGTTCAAGTCGTTGTGGCGGTGCATTGCGATCCGGTGGTTGACGATCGTTACCTCCACCGCCTCGCTTTTTCGTTGAAAAGATCTCCGACGTGCTACGACCGTTTATGTCTACGAAATCAAACGCTGCCGAACCATTTTTGTTGAGCGTGTAGCTAACGGAACCCTTTTTACCTCGAACGTCATAGGTTAGACGGAAGCTCCCCGGTTGAGTTTCCACAAAATCCGTGATTGTGGCATCGCGCATCGGCGTGAGCGCTGGCCGAAGTGGTTCTGCTCGTGGTTGCGGATCGACTTGGCCATCGCGCTCTGTCACTTGTCCGTAGAAACCGCCATTGAGGTACGGATAAGTTTTCGTAGCATGATAGTGATAGTTACCGTTATCATCTTTATGGCCGTTCAGGGAATCCAACTTAACGACCTTCGATCCATCTGGCTCATCAAAACCATAAATAGGATAGCCATCGAGCGCATACGCCAGGATACTCCCTTTCCCGACTAGCTTTTCTAGATGAATGGGAGGGAGGTGATAGTGGTAGTCGTCCGCTCGGCCGCAATGTCCTCCATATTCGTCCAACTCACCGAATAGGTAAGCGTCGTCGCCCCGATTATTAAGTGGATTGAA
>JAYVPE010000234.1:0-6930 GCA_043757575.1 Pirellula sp. | reverse complement strand
CGGTATCAGATGGCTCAAATAGGCTAGGTGAAAGGCGCGGCGACGTCTCTGCTACCAATGGAGGCAACATTCCTCCTAGTCAGCCGACCTCTTTGAATGCTCCACCTCCCGGCGCTTTTGTTTCAACGCAACGTCCAGAAGACAAGTTATTGATTGCGAGCTTCAATATTCAGGTGTTCGGTGCCAGCAAAATGGTCAAAAACGATGTTATGGATGTCATCGTTCAAACACTTCGCCAGTTCGATATCGTCGCTATTCAGGAAGTTCGTGCGAAAGATGACGATATTCTTCCCAAGCTAGTGCAAGCCATCAATCAGAACGGCAGTCGCTACAACTACTTGATCGGCCCGCGACTTGGCCGTACGGTCAGTACGGAACAGTATGCTTTCGTATATGACACCAACCGAATTGAATATGATCCAAGCTCGGTTGGAACATTTCCAGATCCCAGCGATTTGCTCCATCGCGAACCATTTTTTGCCCGCTTTCGATCAAGAACGAATGCGCCCGAGCGAGCTTTTTCCTTTTGGCTCGTGAATATTCATACCGATCCAGATGAGGTCGCCAGCGAAGTTACAGCACTGGCGAACGTCTTTCAAAGGATGCGGGTGGCGAGGCCGGACGAGGACGATGTGATTCTGCTTGGGGACCTCAATGCTAACGAATCGCAACTTGGTAGGCTGGGCCAAATTCCTGGTATCTATTGGGTTGTCCGCGGTGCGATGACCAACACGCGACAGAACAAGGCCTATGACAATATGCTCTTTGATAGTGCAGCCACCCGCGAATATACGGGCCGCTGGGGCGTTTTCGATCTGCGTGCACAGTATGGACTATCGCTCGATAAAGCGTTGTTGGTTTCCGATCACTTTCCGGTATGGGCCGAGTTTGGGATATGGGAAGCCAACCAAGTGCAATTCACCCAAAATACACAAGGCCTGCGACGATAATCCTTTAGCATCGCAAGGTAGAACGCGATTAGATGACTACGTTTTAGCAGACACCAAAAAGGCACAGGCCTGCCACGGAGCTAGATCCAGGTACAGCCCGCGTCCCACCAAGTCATCACCATTCCAGTCGTAGCGAGCCGAGCTGAGCTGGTCCTGCAATTGCCATTTTTTTCCGGCGATATCCGCGAAAGGGAACGGGACTTGGCATTGACTCTGATTGGGGGCATAGTTTACCGCGACAACCAACAATTCTCCCTTCCTGCCTTGCCAGGCAAAAACAATGACGCAATCGTTTGTCCCGTTCTCCTCCCAAGCTCGTTTGCATTCCAGGAGTTGCCATTGACCATCCCGAACAGCCGGTAGTCGAAGCACCGCAAGCAGAGAATCATAAAACTGTGTCAGTTGCTCATTGATCGGTTCGGTCGGGCCGCGAACGAGGTGAGGCGAGATCCGTATTTTTTTACCCTCAAACTGACCTTGATGAAAGAAATGCAGACCAGGGGAAAGAAAAGTGATGACGGCTGCGGCCTGATGCACTTCCGTTGAGAACGTCGCGGCAGCCCTCGGTTCATCGTGGTTCTCAAGGAAACGAGCGAGCTTGTTCTGGTAATCCAAGCCCGCTAGCAGATGCTCTCGGACTGGCCTCGCATGGCCATCTCGGAGGCGATCATAAAGTCGTTTATCGTATGCATAGTCGAAGCCCTGTTGCTGGAGTGTCCATTCCAGATCCCAATAGACCTCGGCCAAAAAAAGGAAGCCGGGAACTTGCTCACGCACTCGCTGTGTCGCGGTCGGCCAGAAGAGAGGCGCACGCTGGCCCCAAGTCCGTTCAAAAACCTCTGGCAAGACCAGCATGGCCATGTCGCATCTCAATGCATCGCATTGACCAGCGATCCTGATCAGTTCACCGATCATAGCGTCCTGTAGGGCTGGGTTGGCGTAATTGAGTTGCAGAGTGTCGGGCCATCCGGAAAAATAGGGGTCACGGCCGTAGGCGAGCAGCAAGTCACCTTTCTTGCGTTTAACCCACGTGTAGTTCTGCGGTGCGTTGGAAAGGTCGAGTTCCGAGCCCGAGATGAAGTAGTCCGGATTCTCTTCGACCCAAGCATGGCCCAGTCCCATGTGATTGGGAACAAAGTCGAGCATCAGTCTCAAGCCGTGATGGCGCAGTCTTTCACGAAGTCGAGCGAGCGCGGCGTCCCCCCCAAGATCCTGATGCACCGTATAGCCCGTGACGGCAAAACCGGAACCGGCAATATCCTCCGCGCATAAATTAGCCAGCGTTTTCCGAAACTCTGTGAGCCAAACCTCATTGCTGCGCGAGACTTGTTGAGCAGCGACACCTGTCTGCCAGACACTTAAGAGCCAGATCCAATCGAAACCGAGTCGTGCAAGCCGGTCGAGTTCGACTTCCGGAATATCATCCAGCGTCGCAGGTCTTCCGAGTGGCCCTGCCAGTTCCGTCAACCAGACTCGCGTATTGATTTGGTATAGCGATGGATAGCAAGCTGAGTTCATTTGTTGATTTCAAAAGAAGGTGGACTTGGTTGAATTGTGATCACCGAGCGGCTAATATTGTAGGACCATCGACGCGAAGTCGATCGATGCAACGTGGTCCTGCAATTCAGGACGAACAAAGATCCGTACTCGCTTGACTATGTCATCAAACTGCTTGGTTGCTAGCGCATGTACCACTGGAGACAATTCACCTAGCGATCGATAACTCCCATCACGTTGCCGTACATCTAGTTGGAACTGCACTTCCAGTTTTACCGGCGGTGCGTCGATCAAAATGTCGTGCGGACTTACTGAAATTCCAATTGCGTTTTGTAGGTGTGCTGCGATTTTCGCTGATAGTACTACAATCTCCGAATAGGGTTTTCTTGCAAGTGCACGATGCTGCTCTGGGTGATTGAGGAAGTCGAATTGCGCAACGCGTTTGTAAAGCTGACGCTTTGGCCCAAATAGTCCATCGATACATGGCGAGCACGCTTTGCCCGTGCATGCTAGACGTAGCGAGTCAATCATCTCCGCCTCATTCATATCAATCCAGGATTGAGTGAGTGCTGTTTCGTTCCGGATTTCGTAAACGGCCCGCTGAAGCATGGCGGTTGCGCTTCGGACAGCGTGGTGCCAATACACTTCACTGAACATCACGTACCGCGCAAAGACCATCATCTCAGCGGCGGTTCGTCCCTTGTCCGTAATAGCCAATCGATTCCGAGTTGAATCAATGCACAACGAACTAACCAGCCGATTGCGATCAAAATTGCGGCCATAGGGAACGCCAGCGTGCAGAGAATCTCGTTCCAAGTAATCTAGTTTATCGATATCAATCGGGCCGCTGAGCATTGACTGTAGCAAGGCCAAAGATAAATTCCCGTCGGTTGGCTCGACGCGTTTGTCGTCGGAATTGGGAGCAAGCAGTCTCGCGACATCCTCAGGGACTAATAGCCAGTCCTGTTCTAGGACACTTGCGATTTCGCCTTGCGTTATCAAGCGACGAGCAAGCGACTCATGGCGTGGGATTCCTGTCAGACCCATATCTTCGATTGCGTGGCAGAAAGGCCAATGCCCGATATCATGGAGCAAGGCTGCGACAAGAAAAAGTTTTACATCGTATTCGCTGAGTACATTGCCAAGCGCATCGGCCCCGGACAATCGTTGCAAGAATTCGATCGCGTTTCGGTAAACGCCCAGCGAATGCTCCATTCGCGTATGGGTTGCACCTGGATAGACGAATGCCACCATTCCCAATTGGCTGATTCGAGACAATCGGTGAAAGGCAGTCGTGTCAATAATTCGTTTGACACGTTGGGTGATGGGGACATTTATATCTGGCGAAATGCGGATGACGGAGGTCGGTGTTTCCAGTTCCGGAACACTCCAGTGACTCTTCATTGTCATCCTATTTCTCGCTTAATTCTTTCTTTTCATCGTCAGCGTCAGTGTCAGCGGTTGTTATTGCCCACGCCGGGTATGGCTGATTCCCTCGCATCGCATTCCACAGAATTCGATTAAGCAAATCCTCTGGAGCATGGTCGATCTCTACGAAATTGATCGTTGCAGATTTCTCCGCAAATTTGCGGCGAATTGGGTCTACTATCGCCGAGGTGGGCGAATTTAGCTGATCGAGTGGGACGTTGCTCGCGACAGATTCATAGGGTGTAAAATTGGGTAGTTCCTGAAAGCAGTCGAACATTGGGGTTGCACCCGCGTCGAATTGATTCATGGGAGGCATTCCTAAAATTTGCTCGATTGTTCGCAAAACACTGGTCGTATTGTATCGAGTACTGACCGTCTGTTCTCTCCTGGCATACGGACTTATACAGTACGCGGTCGTTCGGTATCCGCTGACATGGTCCCAGCCCGCTTGTGGATCGTCCTCGATTCCGAAGATCGCCATTTTAGGCCAGAATTTAGAATGGCTTAATCCCTCAACAATTCGGGCAAAGGCTAAATCGTTGTCTGCCATGCTCGAAGCGGGAGTTGGAAATTTGGCGGAGGTGCCGCTCGTGTGGTCGTTGGGCAGGCAGATAAGTGTCAGGCTTGGATAACTCCCTTTTTGTTCGAATTCAGCAAGTTCTTTTAGAATGAAATCCGCTCGCACTTGATCGGGGACTTGCATCGACCAACCGACATAAGTGCTCGGCGAGAAGTCCCGAATACTCTCAATGGCAGGCGCACTCGCAAAGACAACTTCATCGGCCCCTTTCCATGTTCGAAAACAGGACATGTAGTCAGGTGTACCCTTCTTTCCTACTTCGCGGTATCGCACCTTGGGCATCATAAATTCGCCATAGTTTCGAATTGACTTTCGATGGAGTACGGCGTTGTCCCAAATGAATCCAGCGGGTGAATAAGCCAACGCGTCCGCCTCGTCCTCACCCATTCCATCTGGGTAGCTTCGCGGAAATCCTGCAAAGCTTTTTTCGAGATAGGCAGTAGAAAGAGCTGAGGTACTCCACTGGTGGCCATCGGCACTCAAAATGCCACAGCAATACGTGTTGTCAAGAAGGACGAACTGCTCAGCAAGTCGATGTTGGTTTGGGGTGATGTTTCGTCCAAAGATGCATAGTCCTGGGTCGCCGTTGCCACGTTCGATATCACCGAGCACCTGGTCGTAGGTGCGATTCTCTTTGATCACGTAAACAACATGTTCGATAACGCTTGGCTCGCCTATACGCTGAGGGATCGGGCGTGGAGGTTGATTTAATCGGGGTGGCAATGCCGCATCGCGAATCGCGCTGCGACGCATGTTTTTGGAAACTTGTTCCGATAAAATTGCCAGTTGTTCCGCATTTGGAACGGGTACGATACTGATTGAGCCGTTGTGTTGATGCGAGTTAAACCCCGCACTGCTTTCTTTCATTGACGGCTTGCTAGGAAGTCCCTTGAGATTGGCAACGCCTATTTGCTTGCGAGATGGATCGTAAACGATTGCTCCGGGATACCAACCCACAGGTATCAGTCCTTTGAGACGAGTGTCACCTTTGTCATCCGGGTCGAAGGACATCACTGCAATTGCGTTTTGGGAACCATTGGCGACGAAAAGGGTGTCTCCTTCGGCATTGAATGCGAGGGCGTTTGGAGCGGCACCGTAGAGGTCAGATTGCTTGGCGTTGACCCATACTGTTTCAACGACTTTGCCAGTATCCGTAGATAATATGGATAGCGTGTCGCTATTCGTATTAGCGCACACTAGGTATTTTCCATCTGGGGACAGAGCCAAGTCGCTCGGGCTAAGACCAACAAGAGTCGTTTCGATTGTGCCGGTTTTCAAATCGACAATCGACACCGTACCTTCGTTTGCTATGTGTCGAATGGGATCGACTCGGACCGTAGTTCCACGGCCTGCAGGGCCAGTCAAGTCGCCTTCGCTGGGAATGCGGCCGCCCCAATTGCTCACGTAAGCTTTGTTCTTGTGGACAACGACATCGTAGGGTGCCACACCGACAGGAAACTTCCGTTCCACTTTCCCGTCTGGTAAGTTAATTTCGATCAATGAGTTCGAAAGGTTTCCGCAGACAAATAGCTTGCCCGCTTCCTCGTCTATAGCGATTCCACTTGGTATCTCTTGTGCGCGGCGAGGTGCCTTGGCATCTGGTAGTGGAATCGTGTGCGAGGATGCATGCATTCCGTCTGCGGCCACAGAAAAGACTTTTATCGAACCGCCGACATTGCTCATGTAGACCCGCTTGCCATCTTTGGTGTAAACAAGGCCAGTGTAACTCACCAAGGCGGCACTATCTGGCTTAAGAATATTGGGGGATGAGATATCGGGTTCGGTCGTTTGTTCCTTGGACGGGAAATCGATTGTCTGTGTGACTTCGTTGGTATCGGGATTGATTACGATCAGTTTATTGGTCTTACCAGACGTAATAAGGGATTTACGGTCAGGAGAGAGGACCAGTACTTGAGGTCGCATTCCGGCCAAGTCAATTCGGTGCCCCGCTGGCGTAATGACTGCAACCGGGGTTACATAGGTTCCTGGGTTCGATCCTTCGACAGATTTATCTTGGGCCGATGCCGTGTTTGCTGCAATGCAAAGCAGTAACAGTAGGAGCCAAGGTCTAAACGTTGTTGAAGCATGTTGGGTAATAATCGAAAAAAAATTCGAAGTTAATTTCATGATTGATTTGTTATTGAAAGGAGTGAGAACGATCCGTTGCCATGTGCTCGCGATTGAATGATGTAACCTTCTTGAGGCACCTGGCAGGAACAGTTTATCCGATTTGTGGTGGCTGAATGCGCATTGCCAGGACATTAAGGCGACGCGAATCAAAATAGAGAACCTACCGGTTACGTTGACTTGTCGGAGCGCACCTCTAGGCATGCGTTTCCCCTTTATCGAGCACTCTTTCTGTCTTGCGACTTTTGCGACTTCCTACAAGGGGTAGGTGGCTAGATCTTTGATTAATTTTCTTGACTTTGGTCGAGGATTGCCAATAATCACTCGTCAATGGGAATTTGACAGAAT
>JAYVPE010000233.1:0-6946 GCA_043757575.1 Pirellula sp. | reverse complement strand
ACGCATCCTTAGAAGCTTTCGCGTCCTGCACTGTTTATTACCGTTACGATTCGAGTGTTATTGATGTCGGAAACCAATATTGTCAACCTACTGCCCACCGTAACGAAATATCTTTATATCGAGACGGTCGGCTGTCAAATGAACGTTCTTGATAGCGAAATGGTCGTGGCAGCCCTGCGTAAGTCTGGTTACGCATTGACGAAAAATCCTGTTGAAGCGGACGCATTGCTTTTCAATACTTGCTCCGTTCGCGAGCATGCCGAAGAAAAGGCTTACAACAACCTTTTTCACCTTAAGCAACTCAAGCTTGCCAATCCACAGAAAATCATCTGCGTTATGGGCTGTATGGCTCAAAAGGACCAGAAGGCAATTTTCGATCGGGTTCCATTTGTGGATCTGGTTGTTGGCCCAGGCCAGTTGCATCGAATTCCTGAAATGATAGCCAATGCACAAGCGGGAGAGAAACATCAGCTTGCAGTAAGCCTCTCCCGACGTGATGGCAACGTCGAAGATATTAAGCGTTCGCACGAGACCTTCGATCCGTTGCGCGATCCAGAAATGCGCCCGACACCATTTCAAGCATATCTGCGCATCCAAATCGGCTGCGACAAATTTTGCACTTACTGCATTGTCCCGATGACTCGCGGGCCAGAACAAGGTCGAGCGCCCGACCAAATTATTGCCGAAGCCCAAGTGTTGGCGGATCAAGGTTGTAAAGAGATAGTCCTGCTCGGTCAAACGGTTAATTCATATCGACATGTGCAAGGAGACAAAACGACGCGACTCGCTGACCTGTTGCAATCGCTTCATACCATTGACGGCATCGAGCGCATCAAGTTCGTTACCAATTATCCCAAGGATATGACTCGCGAATTATTGGAGACCGTCCGCGACCTGCCGAAATGCTCTCCGTACTTGCACGTGCCTGCACAAAGCGGCAGCGACAATATACTCAAAAGGATGAAGCGAGGTTATACGACCGCTGACTACTACGCAATGATGGATCGGATCAGTGAGATCATTCCGAACGCTGCCGTTTCAAGCGACTTTATCGTTGGTTTTTGCGGTGAAACGGAGGAAGAGTTTCAGATGACGGTTGACTTGGTGCGCCGCTGTCGTTTCAAAAACAGTTTCATATTCCAGTATAGTGTTCGTCCCGGTACAAAAGGCGCGGAGATTTACGAAGACGATATACCGGTTGAAGTCAAACACCGAAGGAACTTGGATCTGTTAGAAGTCCAGAACCAGATTTGCCTCGAAGACAACATGAAGTTCCTCGGTCGATCCGTCCAGATCCTGGTTGAGGGGCCGAGCAAGTGGTCTGTACGAAAAGGACAAACGGGCGAACTTCGGCAGATGACCGGCCGAACACATTGCGATCGCATCGTCGTCTGGGATGGAAATATGCGACAAGCGGGACAAATTTTGCCGGTGCATATCGACGATGTCTTTGCTTTTACGATGTTCGGTACGGTTGAGACAAAAGAGATTGTGCCGGAGCTGCTACAAATCAGGATGTAGCTAGCATTTCAAGTGTGAAACACTATCGATGTCATCGCGGTCGTTTTAGCCCAACGGGCTTGAACTTTAGCCCAACGAACTTGAACTTTAGCCCAACGGGCTTGAACTTTTTAGCCCAGGGCAAAGCGCAGCGCCGCCCTGGGTACAGACCGAACCCGGAGCAAATTGCCCTGAAGGGGCCGAACTAACTAGCCATCGTTGACGCATACACTTTATGGGGCCCCTTCAGGGCAACATTTAGGCGTTTTGTAGTTCCCAGGGCGGCGCTACGCGACGTTCCGTCGCTGCGCTTTGCCCTGGGCTAATTTGTTGCTGCCCCATTCAGGGCGAAAGCTGTGTGACCTCCTTGGTGATGGAGCATTTCTCGGTTGCAGCACTAACTACTTATCGTTTGCTGTTACCGAAACATTGTCGACATAGAATTCAGCGTCGGTCGAGTTGCCGAAAAGACCTGGGCTTCCAATCGTGTTCGGCAGCAAGTCCTCCCCTTCGATCGTCCATGTTTCTGGTTCCGCTTCGCCTGTCTTCCAAACTTTACCGCGCAGAATCGCTTTCCCATCTTTGTTTTCGCTACTAAACTTCATGGTGTACCAAGTGTTCGCTTGCCATTCGAACGGAATTGTTTTAGCAAATCGCTGCTCTTGAAGCGAAACCCAAGAGCGTATTTGAAGCTTTTGCGAGCCTTCCAGCGATAGCGTGTAACGTTGATTCACGATGCCCATATCTGGAAGTTTCGTCGTTGGCACCTTATTCTTTTTATCGGTGCCGTAGACTTCCGCTTGGACTGTGTAATCATGTACCCTGGGCTTTCCAATGAACGCCTGGCTTCGAGTACCTTTAGGAATAGTGCTAATCTTTACTAGGCCATTACCGCCGGTTGGCAATTCGAATGGTTGATGTCGATACGCTGCGCCAATCCAAAACAATGGGACTTTCTTGTCCTCGAAATCGTATTTCCAAGGAAGATTTGCGATGACCCTCGTTCGGGCGATACTCTTCAAATCCCCGGAAGCTGCAGTCAGTAGGACGCCGGTGCCAGCAGTCTCGGTTGGAGCCGTGTAGATAAGATCGTCACTAATCGTCCCTCCCCCTTCAATCGCGATAGCGGCGTCAGGCAGTAGTCGCAGGTATTGTCCGGCAGCGTTGTACGCTCGCACTTGCAGTTTTGCTTTTTGACCTGGTGAAAGCAACATTTCAACTGGGCAGATTTGGATGTGCGCAATCGTTTTGTCAGCCGAAAACGTTTCAGAAACCAGTTTTGGAAACGGGTCAGCGTCTACCTTAGCCTCTTTCTTGCCGATGCAAAAAAGTGCTTTGTTTGTGGGAAGATAAAGTCGACCGTTAGCAACTGCAAACGAGCCGAAAACTTCGCTGCCGTCGTTGAGACGAGTCTGACCCAGCACATCAAATCCGCTTTCCGTGGGTTTCAACGAATATATTTTGCCAGTGTTCTCGCCAATATAGATTTTTCCTTCGGAAACAATCGGCGAACCGAACATGATTCGACCAAGCTTCTTTTCCGCCTCGATTGCTCCGGTTTTTGCGTTGACGCCAACCATCGTTCCACTATCGTCTACGAAGTAAACACGTTCGCCAATCTTGACGGGCGAGCTTCTCGAAATAGTCTTCCCTGGAACTTTCCAAAGCAACTTGTCCTCGGTAATGTCACCGGTAGTGTTTCCATCGAACGCAAAAATAGCACCCAATATTGTCCTGTTGGATTCATTTTGTTCCCCGTGACCGCAGTAGACAATTCCTTGGTCAACAAGCGGTGTAACGTTGATACCACGGGGTGACGCTTGGTATTTCCAAATGACTTTTCCGGTCCGAGGCTGCAAAGCGTAAACAGCTCCATCGGCAGCACCGAGGACCATTGCCGCTTGGCCGTTAAGCACCGTGAATATAGGTGTGCTGTAAGTGGTGTCCTCAGGACGCGGACGCGTGCTCATCAACCAAATCGGTGCACCAGTCGATTTGTCCATCGCCATAATCCGGTGAGCAGGAATCGCAGTTTGGTCCCAGCCTGTCATCACACCGGAGACAATAAGCATGTCTTCGAAAACAGTTGGGAAATTGGTACGCCCACCGTAAGTCGAAAGCATGCCGTATTCCTCGAGCATCGACTTTTCCCACAAAATCTTGCCTGTCTTGCCTTCCATACATTGCAGCAGGCAGCCAAGTCCCAGCATGTAAACCTTGTCGGTTTCAGGATCACCCGCCAAGCTGGCCCATCCAATACGTTCAGAAGGAGCGTCGGACAGAAAGATGTTGTGAATGCTCTCCCAAATAAGTTCGCCTGTTTCGGCATTAACGCAAACGGTTTTTTCCGCCTCCTTGGTTGTCTCGGGTTCGGAACGGCAAATGGTGTAAAGACGTCCGTTCATCACGATAGGGGTTGCGCGGGTAGCGAAGGCTTCTTTTCGCCAAAGGAGGTTTTCGCCATCTACATCGAATGAATCAGGAAGTCCTTTTTCTAGCGAGTGACCATTCTGCATTGGCCCTCGCCAATGGTACCAATCTGTTGGTTTTCCCTTGTTCCCCGTAGAACTTGCCTCCTTGGCATCGTCTGCCAAGAGCACTCCACCGATGAGGCACAAAGAAGCGAGGATGACGTTAGCGAGAGTCCAGAATTGACTCAACCGTCGAACAGTTTGAAGTGGAACAACCATCATGGCATTTTTTTTGTGGGGGAGAGGTGGGGAACGCAAAGTAGGCCGATCAATATACCAAAAACTCGACTCCTCGAAAATGACTTGGTAGGAATAGAGCCAGTAGCATGGGCCAGTTCGATTCGTTCACCGACCGTCTCTAGCCTGGGAACCGTTCAGTCCGCTGGGGCAGCGGGACTGGAGCATTGAATGTGCATGCCATTCAGATAGCGTCGCGGGCTCAGAAGCAGCTCAAACAATTATTTCGTTGTAAAACCCGGTGTTTCGTGGAACTGCTATTTGCGCAACAATCGATATTTTCGTATTGTCGAGCTCGAATCCCCCAAATTAACATTATCCGGATGAATGGATTTCAATATGGCCCGCGTTTTTTGCATTGCAAACCAGAAAGGTGGCGTCGGCAAGACGACGACGGCTATTAATCTGGCTTGGGCAATGGCGAAGTCCGCAAATAAAACACTCGTGGTCGATCTAGATCCTCAATGCAACGCTACCAGCGGTCTAGGGCATCAGCCAGCAGTCCGTCACCCGCTCCTGGTCGATTCCCCAATACGCGAAAGCATTCTTGAAACCACGCTGCCAAACCTTTTCTTGATGCCCGGTTGTCGATCTTTTCAAGACGTTGATCGTTTGGAGAAAGGTGAGCTGACCCAAGGAGCGTTGCTCAAGCAACACTTGGAGGCAGGAATGGGAGGCTACGATGCGGTGTTCATCGATTGCCCGCCGTCACTCGGCGAGTTGACCCAAGCGGCTCTTGCGTCGAGTACCGAAGTGCTGATGCCAATCCAATGCGAATACTACGCAATGGAAGGTTTGTCGCAGATGATTCATGTCATTCGCGATGTGATGCAGAAACATCCAGGCAGACTGACCTTCGGCGGTATCCTCCTGACGATGTACGATCCTCGATTCGAGCTAACGCATGAAGTGGACACTGAAGTAAGAGAGTTTTTTGGCGATATCGTTTTTGATACCGTGATTCCACGAGATATTGCGATCAGCGAGGCACCCAGCCATGGGCAAAGTGTCTTGGCATACTCGCCTAGATCGCGTGGGACGCGGGCATATATTGAACTTTGCATGGAGGTATTAGAACGTGACTAAAGATCGACGACTCGGACGCGGTTTGGCTGCTCTGCTCGGAACTCAAATGGAAGAGGGAGCTCCAGAAAACGCGAATTCGCCTGGAAAAGCAGGCGGTGTCCCCAATTCCTTGCAAGAAACTCAGCCGTCACGCGAACATTCGATGAGTCGAAGCGAAAAGATTCAATCGCTTGCCATCGACGCACATAGCAGAATAACGCCGAACCGGTCCAGCCTTTCCCCCGTCACGGTTCCATTGTCTCCATCGGAATCGGATACCTCAACTCTCGAATTGCAAACGGGTTTGATCGATGCCAACCCATTTCAGCCGCGACGTCAATTTAATCCATCCGAAATAGAGTCTCTTGCGGAGTCGCTCAAAGAGCATAAACAACTGCAGCCTATTTTGGTGCGACGTGTCGGCGAACGTTACCAACTGATCAGTGGCGAACGTCGCCTCCGCGCAACGGTCTTTGCTGGGCTGCCGACCATTCGCGCCGAAGTCCGAGAGGCCGACGATCGGCTCGTCGCCGAGCTTGCTATCATCGAAAACTTGCAACGCAAAGATCTCAACGCAATTGAAAAAGCCTTGTCTTTCAAACGATACATAAACGAACACAAATGCACGCAAGATGAACTTGCCCAACGGCTCAAAATCGACAGGAGCACGATCGCAAACATGATGCGGCTTCTCGAACTGCCAGACGCAATCACCGACGCTGTTCAACGCGACGAAGTATCCGCAGGACATGCAAAGGCCTTGTTGAGTCTAGGCAGTATTCGCGAGCAAATTAGCTTCTTGAAAAAGATACATGAAGAAGGTTGGAGCGTTCGAGAGACTGAGGCTCGGGTCGCCGAAGCGATCGCCGTCGCTGCAGCTTCCGAAGAAGGCTATTTAGGTGCGATGCCACGAAGAAAAGCCTCGAAATCAGATCTGCTAGCGGCTCTCGAAAATGACATGAAGATGAATCTCGGTACGCGGGTTGACATCAGTCAAACCAGCCGCGGTCGTGGCCGAATCACAATCCATTTCACAAGCATCGAAGAATTTGACCGATTAAAGCAAGTGCTAGCGAATGATCAACGAAGAAAGTCTGCGTAGCTATCGTACATGAACAGTGAAATACCAATTCAATGGATCCTATGGGCAATCGTATTTTTTGTAGCGATGCGATGCCTAGTTAGCCTGTCGACGACGTTGCGCGATCGATTGCAATTGCTATTGGTAGATCACGTCAAGAAGCAGCAAATGGAATCCAAAAAGCGGCAACAGATCAGTGAGCTCAGGGGAAAAATTAGAGAAAAAAAGGCGAACACCGCGATCGCCAACGCGAACGAAAAACGAGCTGCTTAAGCCTCAAATGGTCGCGAAATTCGATGGCGAGTGCCAAGCTTTGGGAAACGGGGACACTCCACTTTTGTCTCTCGCGGACGGACGGAGAGGGGGCTCTTAGCTTAGGACGCGAGCGGGACGAAATCACCGGGCTGGGCTACGCCCGGAGGAAGGGTCGATGTGTGTTCTGGATGCCGCCCAGTTAGCGGTATGGGCACGTTGATCGCGCACCTTCACACAGGTGTTGATTGGGATCTTAAGAATTTCAGTCCAAAACGTTAGTTCGTCTCGACTGGTTCCGGCTTGAGACGCTTTAGTTCGTACCGAAATTGAATCCTAT
>JAYVPE010000232.1:0-6946 GCA_043757575.1 Pirellula sp. | reverse complement strand
GGGGGCAACTCTACGACATGTTCTCCAAGGCTGGCACGCTTGGCAGCCTGATCAATCCGCAACGGTTCTTTGGTTCTGGACTAATGACCGATGAACAGTTGGAGCAAATCTCCGAAGCCCTATCAACGATCATCGTTGATGATCGAAATGCAACTGATGATCAACAGGAGTTAGCCGCAGCTGCTCAAGGTTTGACGCGAGCGACGGAGTTGCTTGCAGGTCGCTACACGCTAGTTGTTACCAACGTGCCGTACCTTGGTCGCGGAAAGCAAGACGACCATCTCAAGAAGTATCTCGATACGCAGTACACGCTTGGCAAAGCGGACTTGGCGACTGCGTTTGTCCTGCGATGTTTGGAGTTCTGTTCCCAAAGTGCCTCTATCGGATTGGTTACACCTCAAAACTGGCTTTTTCTGCCGGGCTATAGGGCGTTGCGAGAATCGCTGTTGGCTAACCAAACCTGGAATTTAGTAACTCGGCTCGGTCCGAATGCATTTCGCGATATGAATTTCTGGGCATCTACTACCGCGCTTTCTGTACTAAGTCGCAGTAACCCATGCGAGGTGCAGCAATTCTTCGTGACGGACGTTTCGTCAGACAAGAGTCAGGAAATAAAAGCAGCGATGCTGCGTGGAGAACTAGGGTGGGAGTTCAACCTAGGTTGGCAGCACGAGCAATTGCAGAACCCCGATTCCCGCATATCATTGAAAACGGTCGGCGTAGTCGATCTTCTAAGTAAAGTTGCAGACGCACCGCAAGGCGTGAAGACGGGCGACGATAGTAGATTTCGCTTCCAGATTTGGGAACCCGGACTATTAACTGAACGATGGCGTGTCATGCAGGGCACCACGTCCGTGTCTCAGGTATATGCAGGGCTTAATTCGGTCTTAGATTGGTCAAATGAAGGCAAGGAATTCGCCCGTCTCCAAGGGATGTCCGGATGGGGAAAGCCTGGGGTAGTTCTGAAGTTAATGGGCCAAATTCAAACTTCGTTGCACGTAGGTGCAGTGTTCGATAGCAACGTCACGATTGTAGTTCCCAAAGACCATCACACACTTCCCGCGATATGGGCATATTGCTCTTCCGCCGAATATGCAGAAGAGCTCAATTCCGCCGAACAGGCTGCGAAGATTAACAATGCGACTGCTACAAAGGTTCCGTTCGATTTCGAAACTTGGCATGAGCGAGCGAAGCTTACTGGTTTTGACCCGATTCCCGAACCGGAAAGCGATGATCCCACACAATGGCTTTTTCACGGACGACCAGAACAATCGACTGCGCCCCTGCAAGTCGCCGTCGCTCGTTTACTTGGCTATCGCTGGCCCGCAGAGCTCGATACCGAGATGCGACTCAGCCAACGAGCGCGAGAGCTGGTTGCTCGATGTAGCGAACTCGGTGAGTTCATCGACGATGACGGTATCGTCTGCATACCCTCGGTCCGAGGCGAAGACCCTGCATCCGATCGCTTGCTGCGTTTGCTGAATGCTTGCGGTGAATCGATCCCGAAGGGATCACAGCCATTAGCCGGTGGTCAGCGCAGCGCCACCACCGGTACCGGCGCCGCGCCCGCCGATTCGATCCCGGAGGGATCGCAGCCCGACACGCTGGCATCCCTCCGGGATGCAAATCCCGTTTCGCACTCGAAACCGGTGGTGGCGCTGCGCTTACCACCGGCTAATGGCTCAAACCCCTCCGGGGTAAATGCCTCCGGCTTGGAACGCGATGCACCCGAGGCTCGCGCCTACGGCTCACAATTTGGGGACATGGACGTTTGGCTTCGCGAAAAGTTCTTTCAAGAACACTGCGAGCTGTTCCATCAGCGACCTTTCATCTGGCACATCTGGGATGGTCGCAAGGATGGCTTCGCCGCACTCGTCAATTACCACAAATTGGCCGGCCCACAAGGCAAGAAGCTACTTGAAAGCCTGACCTACAGTTACCTCGGCGATTGGATCACGCGACAAGAGGCGGGAGTCAAGAACAACGAATCCGGCGCAGACGATCGTTTGCTGGCTGCGAAAGATTTGCAGGACAAACTGCAAGCCATCCTTCATGGCGAACCACCCTACGACATCTTCGTCCGTTGGAAGCCATTGCACGAACAACCAAATGGTTGGACTCCCGATATCAACGACGGCGTCCGAATGAACATTCGCCCCTTTATGCTCGCCGAGCTCACACGCGGCCGCAAAGGTGCCGGCGTCCTTCGCTTCCCACCCAAGATCAAGTGGACCAAAGACCGCGGCAAAGAACCCAAACGCCCCATCGAGGACTATCCATGGTTCTGGGACTGGGACGAAAAGTCTCAAGACTTCGCAGGAGGCAGGAAGTTCACGGGTGAGCGATGGAACGATCTTCATTACACAATTGCTTTTAAACAAGATGCTAGAGAGAGAGCACGATGAGTATAAACCTGGGAATTGTCGATACACGTGTTCGCCAGCTTGCCACGGAACTTGAAGAGGAGTTCTACGCGAGACTAAGCATCAGAAACGATGAAATAAGGGCGAACTCTACTGCATTTACCTTAATGGTTGTCCAGACAACACTTGGATTGCGAAAGGAGGATGCACTGGAGTGTCTAACCGAGGGGGGAAATGATTTCGGCATTGATGCGTTACACATTGCGTCTGTCGAAGATGGCGAATTCTTGGTCACTCTATTTCAAGGGAAATATAAGCCGGTCACGTCAGGTGCAAATGCGTTTCCGCAGACGGGAATCGAAAAAGCTAAACAAGCAATACAGTGTATTTTCAACCCAACATCAACAATTACAACAAACGAGCTTCTGACCGCCAAAATTGAAGATATTCGCTCCCTAATACGCGACGGTTATATTCCCGTTGTTTGTGCCGTGATGTGCAACAATGGCGAACGTTGGGATGACACGGCGCAGCAGATCATCGATCAGGCGTGCTTTCCACGTGATCAGGTTCGCTGGAAGCATGTGAATCACGATGAGCTAGTGAAGCAGATGCGGTCAGTCCAGCCGATTGATAACGAGACCCTACCGCTTGTGGGGAAATCTGTTATCGAAAATTTCAATTACTGCCGTGTATTAATTGGAAAAATACGAGTGAAGGAATTGGCCGCGTTGTTTACGCGACATGGCGACCTTTTGCTGGACAGGAACATTCGTAGATTTCTCGGTTTGCACGGGAATCGAGTCAATTCTGCGATTCGAAGGACGCTAAGTGATCCAGCAGAGCGAGGGAATTTCTATTTTTACAACAATGGAATTACGCTTCTTTGTCGACAGTTTCGTCACAACGATCTTCAGCGGGAAGACTTTAGTGTAAAGATTGATGGCCTACAGTTCATCAATGGCGGACAGACTTGCAAAACAATAGAAGCCACGCTGGCTGAAATTTCTGGCGGCGATCAGACGAATCTAGAAAATACTTTTGTCCTTGTACGGATTTACGAATTGCCAGATGCTACGGGCGATCTGATCGGGAAGATTACGTACAATACAAATAGCCAAAACCCTGTCGATCTTCGCGATCTGAAATCCAACGACGAACGGCAGCGGGCGATTGAAATTGACGTTGCTAACTTGAGCAACGCTAGCGGAGAAAAGTTCCGGTACATCCGAAACCGCAATGACGATAGTATGGGTCGCCAATGCATCCTGAGCTCACGGGCAGCTGAGGCAATCCTGGCTGTCTGGCGTACATCTCCTCAACAGGCGAGATCACAGCAACGTGAGCTATTTGGAAACCTATATGACCAGATCTTTTCCGATGACTTAAACGGAACTCAAGTCGTTTTGGCTACTCTTCTTTTCCGATACGCCGAGAAGAAGCGACAACGTCCAGAGCCAGGTGCGCCTGCATGGCTTACGTATGGATCTCATTTCATCTCGATGCTGATGGGCAAGTATTTGCTTGCTGATTTGTGTGGAGCGCACTTTGTAGAAGGTGTCTTTACCGTCGACGATTTGGCTGCCTTGGATCAACAGACGCTACCGCCGGGACTTAAGCAGCGTTTTGAACAGGCGAACCCTAAGCTTAAAACCAGATCGACAAATGTCTCCGTCATAGTTCCCGGGGCAAAATGGCGAGTGAGCGACGAGAACAATTCGTTCTTGATTGGAAAACATGACGCCAGTCTCCATGTGATGCGAGAATGTACGCTAGCGGGATTGAACCACCAACGATTCGATGAGGCCCTCGAAACCTGGGAACGCGATGATTCGGTTTATTACGATCGTGCGATTGCCGAGCTTGAAGCAGCAATTGCCTCGCTATACGGTGGACAGGAAGTTTCTCTGCAGCAGCTCGCCGCAACGTTTCGCCGCGGCGATTTACTGGCGAGGTTGCCGGCATGACGCTTCTCGACTCGGTTCTCCAAGGCTTAGATGCATCAACACGTTGTGCAAGCAGTGAAGTTGCTCCTACCGCTGTGCTGTGGACAGATGCCAAGAGCGAATGGCTGCCACTGCTGGAACAGTTAAAAGCCCGCTTGCCACAGTTGCTGGTGCTGGGTGATTACGCACCGGATACCCGCACCGGTCCAGCGATTTGGCTGAAGTGCGCGATGCAAGGCGTACTGCCCGAAGTTGAGTTTCCAAAAGGCAAGACGCCGATTCTGTATTTGCCTGGTGTCAGCCGGCAAGAATTAAGAGCTGGCACGCAGTGTCCATGGGAATTGCAACCGCTGGTTGAACTGCTGTACCTAGGAACTGTCTGGGCTCAGAAGAACGGACGCGACTGGACAGTCGAAGCGATGCTTGTTTCTAAAGAGAGTCCGGCGCTAGCGCTGGATGTTTCCGGGACGGCAAACACACGACTATCAATGATGACATCACTAGCGGTTCTTGCGATTACGCCGGTCTCGAAGCTGGAAGGGCGAAGACTCGAAGCCGAGGATTTTGATCGACTGATGATCGGCGACCACCCCCGCGATTTGTTGCGATGGATTAGCAATCCGAAAGAAGTGCGAGCCGAAATGGATGATGGCAAGTGGCACGCGTTCTGTAGTCGATGTCGCGAAGAGTATGGCTTCGATCCAGCTAGCGATGGCGAGTTCGTGGCGGGCGAAAAACTAGGCTTACAAGAAACGAGTAACTGGGAAGGATTGTGGTCTCGGTTCCGTGAAGCACCAGCGAGCTACAACGGTGTTGCGAACGTGCTTCGAAAAGCCAAGCCACACACTATCGCTGCTCGGTTCGATCGTGAGTTTTGGCCTGATGAGAACGAGTTGGATGAAGAGGCTCTCCGCAAGGATTTGCTGGCACTTGCCGGTGTCGATCACGGTAGTGCTCGTACTGAAATCGCCAAGCTAGAACAGCATCATGGAGTGAGACGCTCTTGGGTTTGGGCCAAAATGGGACAGGCACCGCTGGCTAGTGCCCTGGAGTTTTTGGCGGGCCTTTCCCAGAGAACGGCATCGCACCTGGGCGGCGACTCAGTTGCTGACCTGGAGAAGCAGTATGTGCAAGGAGGCTACTTGGCGGATGACTTCGCGTTGAGAGGGCTGGCTTCCGTGAAGGCGAAAGCCGATTGCGACGCGGTTGAGGCGGCCGTGCGATCGCTGTACCTACCTTGGCTTGAACATGCGGCCCAACGCTTTCAGGACTGCGTTCAGAAAGAATCTTGGCCAAATCATAAGTCGAGTAACCGAGCGCCAACGGTCAAGGCCGAGGCTGGCACTTGTTTACTCTTCGCCGATGGACTTCGCTACGACCTAGCGGTGCGATTGACAGAGTTGCTACGCGAGCGTGGGTACACAACGGACGAGAATCGGCGTTGGGCGGCTCTGCCTTCAGTGACCGCAACTGCGAAACCGGCTGTATCGCCGATCGCTGAGAAGTTGCAGGGAAATGGATTACCAGACAGCTTTACGCCAGAGATCCTTGACTCCGAAAACAAGCCGCTAACGCACGCCCGTTTGCACTCGCTATTGAAGACGGAAGGTTACCAGATCATCACAGCCAGCGAGGTTGGTGATCCATCGCAACCAAAGGCTCGAGGCTGGGTAGAGACAGGCGAGATCGATAAACGTGGCCACGATTTACAGATCAAGCTGGCATCACTGGTATCGGGACAAGTCGAGACGCTAGCCGATCGCATCGTTGAACTTTTGGATGCTGGCTGGCGCAAGGTTCGCGTCATCACCGATCACGGGTGGCTGCTCATGCCTGGCGGATTGCCCAAGCAAGAGCTGCCGTCGTTCTTGACGGAAGCCAAGTGGTCGCGTTGTGCGACGATCAAAGGTGAATCGAAGCCGAACGTCGAGCGTCACGCTTGGTATTGGAATCCACAAGCTGAATACGCAAGTGCCTCAGGAATCAATTGCTTTTCGGCAGGACACTGTTACCAGCATGGTGGCGTCAGCCTCCAAGAATGCTTGGTGGCAGACATTGTTGTTTCGCCAGATGTTCAAACCAACATGCAGTCCGTCTGCATTGTAAAGGTCGATTGGAAGGGGCTGAAGTGCCGCATCACCGTCGACCCTGTCGTTTCTGGATTGCAGATTGATTTAAGAAACAAGCCAAATGATCCGACGACTTCGATCACGAGTGGGGGAAAGGTTCTTGACGCTGGGAAAGAGCCTGGAAGGCTCTTCTACGACGGAAGCGGGACAGTCACGCTGTTTATTGAGGATGAAGATCTTGAAGGCTCAGTAGTAGCTGCAGTTGTATGCAGCGAAGCCGGCCAAGTACTGGCAAAGCAGAACACCACGGTTGGTGGAGAATAGGAATCATAATGACATTGACATCAAACCTCCAAATGGATGATCTCGACCGACGCTCCGCCTCGGTCTTTGACGGTTACTTGGTCCGCAAAGACTTGGTGCGCAAGTATGCGAGACAGTACCCCGTTCCAACTTATGTTGTCGAGTTTCTTCTTGGGCGATACTGCGCGACGGTTGACGAAGCTGAGATCGCCGAAGGTTTGGAGATCGTTGAAAAGCAGCTCCAGAATCGAACGGTGAAGACTGG
>JAYVPE010000231.1:0-6960 GCA_043757575.1 Pirellula sp. | reverse complement strand
TATACGGACTTGGAAGCTCCTTCGATACGGCCACCAATTTGGGCACGATCGGTTCATCCAGCGTGCCTCAGACGAGTCTATTACTGAGTTCCGCCATTGACCCAGAGACCAATGTTTTGGACTTGATTGGTGCCGCCAACGATCCAGCTCAACGCATGGTTGGTGAAACGTTTGAAAATCATATCAATCCGGCGTTTGGTGGTGATAATTTCGCTGGCATCCGAACGATCTATTACAACTTCCAGTCGATCTACGGTACAGATGCGGGTGTACCGGTTTCGAACGCGATTACAGAAAAGCAGAAGCTTAGAATTCGAGAAGCGTTTGCATTGTGGTCAAATCAACTTGGGGTTCAGTTCATTGAAACCGCGAATACCGGATTGACGATGGCGCTGGGAACAACCAACGCGTTGCGTGCGGGTCAGTTGCAAGTCGAAACGGTAGGACCATGGGGCGTTCGTATTGACCCAACCTACCAAAACAGTTTGGCTGTATTCTCAGCCAACAACGTATGGAATGATAACTACGGCGAGAATTTGACTCGTGCAGCAGCGACCAGTATTGGCTTTATGCTTGGGCTTTCTCGTGCGGCGGATCTGGACCCGTCCGAATTGCTCAATCTCGATACCGGCTTCCTCACTTTTCCATCCACTGCGGACCGTAATTTTGAACCGATATTTCCTGGCAACCAGGACATCATCCATGGTCAATATTTGCATCGCCCCGAGAGTAGCGATATCGATTTGTATCGGTTCGACGTCGACTTTGGCCCGAACGGTCAATCGCGTGAGGGAGTTCTCGTAGCGGAAACGTTGGCCGAACGCCAGTTTAACAGCAGTACGCTCGATACTCGCCTCGCGTTGTATCATGAAGTTCAGGCCGCCGCCACTTCGAATCTTGGTTTGGGGCAAGGGGTGCAGTTGCAATTCACGGCGGTCAAACCGGGTAAGCTCGGGAACAATCTGCAAGTGTTTGTGACGCGGAGTAATCGAGGCGCGGGAGCGCTGCCAATAGTCAATGTATTTCCAAATGCAATCTCGGTTGATTTGAACTCTACGACTGCTTCTGAATCCAGTTTGGGACAGCTTGTTGCTGCTTTGGACAACGATCCAGTGGCCCGCTCGCTCGTACGAGTCAATCTATTAGGTGGCGATCCAGCTACCAAAGTTGGGAATCGAGACATTACGTATTCGCCGATAACACTCAAGGGTGGCGAGATGCAACTGGTTTCTCAGAACGATAATTATTTCAGCAAGGACTCGTTGATTCGTCAAAGTCTTTCGTCAGGGGTTTACTATGTTGGGGTTTCCGCTTCCGGAAATGATCAGTACGACGCAACGATTCCAAATACGGGTACAGGCGGTAGGACCCAGGGTAAGTACGATTTGCGATTAACGTTTAGAGCTCAAACCGACAGCGTCGACTCGATTCAAGATATCTCAGGCGTTGGTGGCGATGTGTCGATCGCTCTCGATGGTGACGCGGATGGTGTCAGTGGCGGCGTAAATAATTTCTGGTTCCAGACTCGACCTCTCGATCGGGCTATGCGATTCAATGCTGGCGGATCATCGGATCTGGAAGGCAAGATCGTGACGATTCGAGGAGGCAATGGAGTCGATAGACGGTTTGAATTCAGTAAAGATACCAATATCGGTATCGGAAACACTCGGATTTTTTATACGGATGCTCCCGTTGCCAGCAGCTCGGGTGATCTAGCTTCTGAGTTAGCGATAGCGATTAACAGCCGTTCAGCGGAACTGGGTGGCGTTACAGCAATCTCCAACGGTGCACGGCTAACGCTGCGTGGAGAGCGATTGGTTCAACTCTCGCCTGGCTTGACGGTCATCGACATAGCAGGCAAGACATTATTTGTTGATAAATCGGCTGGTCCCAATGCGGATGGCTCATTAGCTCATCCATTCAACAACATTTCCGCCACCGGTGTAGCAAATGCCTTTGCTTCAACTGTTCCCGGTGACATTGTTCGCATTGTCGGAAATGGCGGAGCCGACCAAAAGCTGGAAACCGTCGGAGATAATTTTGCTTACGAGATCGGCTTCGGGCTGCTTGCAGGCACTATCTTGTCCGATGGCGCAACGATGGATGTCCCCAAGGGCGTGACGGTGATGATCGACGCGGGAGCTGTATTCAAACTAAACCGTGCGAGAATTGGTGTTGGAAGTTCGACCCTCGGAGTGGATCGAAGCGGTGGTGCCCTGCAAGTCTTAGGTGCACCTATACTTCTGGATGCAGCCGGCAATGCGAAGAAGCTCATCGATGGTTCGACCGCTTCTGGTAGTGTGTTTTTCACGTCCTGGTTAGACGAGTTAATTGGTTTGGACAATTATGCTCCGCGAACTACGCCGGCAGCCGGAAATTGGGGTGGATTGGTATTTAAACGCGATCTGGACCTTTCTGCGGGTCGGTTTGATTTAGAGGACGAAGGCATCTTCCGGCAGTACGTCAATCATGCAGACATTCGTTATGGTGGATCCAGCGCTGTAGTGGTCGACACGATACAGCAAACCGTTAACTCAATCCAAATTTCCGACATGCGTCCAACGCTGTCGTTCAATAAGATTACATTTGGATCCGATTCCGCGATCAGTGCGACTCCAGATAGTTTCGAAGAGACTCTTTTCAGTGAGCCAAAGTATCAGCGTAAAGGGAGTTTCACGCCGGACTACAATCGAGTCGGGCCAGAGATTCACGACAACGTTTTGACTAATAACTCTATCAACGGTCTATTTATTAAAGTGAGTACGCCTGCGGGCGGCGAACTGAAACAACTGACGGTTCCTGGGCGGTTCGACGATACGGATATAGTTCACGTCCTTTCGGAAAACGTGCTGATCCAAGGTGTTCCTGGAGCTAGTCTTTTAGACCAAACTCTTTTGCCTTCCAATCTCGTTTCGTTGCGGGGCAGGACTGGAGGAACGCTTACGCCTGGTATTTACAATTACAAGTTCACCTACGTTGACAAGTACGGGTACGAGACGCCGCCGAGCGATGCAACACAAAACGTGACCGTGGCTCCAGACGAAACCGCGATTAGCATGACGGGACTGCCAAGCGTTAATGGCGAGTTCGTCAATCGACGGTTGTATCGAAGTTTCGGGACAGGTTCGGGTCCGTACCGCTTGGTCGCAGAGCTCGACGGGATATCGACTTCTTATGAAGACTTAGGGGCCGTTCTCACGGATTCCAACGATGACAAAGCGACCTTGTTCCGGGACCGTCCGGACGTGAGTGGAGTTATATCGACGCTTTCGGCAGGCGGTTTTCTTAACGGAAGCTACACTTACCGCGTTGTCATGGTTGACACAGCAGGTCGAGAAGGATTGGCTTCATCGCCAACTTCGGTGATAACCACGGACGTAGTCAATCAATCGGTAGATCTGACCAATCTTCCAGCCTTGCAATTGGGATATGCCTCTCGTCGTATTTATCGAAGCTCCCCGACTGGAGCGGGACCATTCCGATTAATTACGCAGATTAATAACCCGAATACGACCTCCTATCTTGATAACGGCTCCAGTTTGCAAAGCACGTTGTCGGTAGAATCACTAGGTAATATTCGTCCGCGACTAGACGCTTCGTTGGCTATCGATCCGGGCACGATTATCAAGCTCGAAGGAGCTCGAATTGAGATTGGTCATAGCGCCCAGCTTTTGGCTGAGGGAGTGGATGGAGGACGAGTCGTATTTACTAGTAAGCAAGATGACCGATTCGGCATCGGCGGCACGTTTGACACAAACAACAACGGTTTGCATGCTGCTCTTGATGCACAGCCTCGCGATTGGAGTGGAATTTATGCATCGCCAGGTTCGACTCTCCAATTGGATCATGCCGTATTTGCGTATGCTGGCGGATCCTCTCGAATCGAAGGTACGTTCAAATCGTTTAGCCCCATTGAACTACAACAAGCCGACGCTCGCATTGCGCACACGTTGTTTGAGAACAATGCAAATGGAATCGGCGGGCAAGGACCGATCGATCGATTGGGACGTCCTGCAAATGAAAACTATCCGCTAGGAAACAATTTGAGCCGCGGTTCGACGCTGTTTGCACGCGGGACTCAGCCGATTGTGTTGGACAATGTATTCCAAAACAACGCTGGCAGCGCGATCACGATTGATGCCAATTCGATGGATGCGGTCCTGCGGGGTGACTCGGGACGACAGTCGGGTGCAATCGATCGCGACTTAACCCTGGACACCAATCGCGGTCCGCTCTTCCGAGCCAATCGACTGTTCAATAACGGCATCAACGGTTTGGAAATTCGAGGCGACTATTCCACTAATAATCGGGATGAAGCCGAACTAGCAGTTCGCGACCTACAGCGAAACATCCTGACGACTGAAAGCGTTTGGGATGATACAGATATTGTTCACGTTCTTTTCGATTCTATTACCGTTTCGAATTTGGAACATAGCGGTGGGTTGAGATTGCAAAGTGCGATCAACGAGTCATTGGTCGTTAAGATGGAAGGTCAGGGTTCGAACTTTGACAAGGAACGCGGGACGGGAATCACTGCGACTGGCACCTACAGCAGCATATCGGATCGGGTGGGCGGAACCGTTCAGATTCTCGGACAACCTGGTTTCCCAGTAGTACTGACCAGTTTGCGCGACGATTCGATTGGGGCCGGTACACAGCCGGATGGTCGCCCGCAGACCGATACGAATAACGACGGCATTGCGTCGGTTCCACGGCCTGGTGACTGGCGTAGCACTCTGTTCGATACATTTAGTAATGATCGAAACGTTTTGACGGTTTTGGAAATTGAACGAGTCGATACGGTTGCACCTGGAACGAATGATTATGCGGTTACTGCGCAATTCCTCGGTACGCTTGCGAAGAATGAATCCTCTACCGATGAGAACTTGCCACTTGGTTTTATGATCCACGGTGTCCTTAGTGACGCGAATGATCAAGACGTGTACAGTTTCGTGGGTATTGCTGGTACACAAGTTTGGTTTGACGTCGACAGTACTCGTTTCTCGTTGGACACGATCATTGAGGTCTTGAATGCCAACGGAGATTTACTAGCACGCAGCGACAACAGTACAACTGAACAAAGCGGAACGACCGCGATTTTCACAACGCCGCTTATCGATGCGAATAGCGCAAATCCGCTTCTTCGTCGATCCAATGCGGTAGCACGGCGCAATGTCTCGGGGTTGATTAAAGATGATGGCACCAGCAATCCACGCGATGCAGGGTTGCGAGTTCTATTGCCAGGCGTGACGGGCGCTCAGAGCACATTCTTCTTCCGAGTACGGAGCAAGAGCACCAACATCGAGAACTCTGGTGCAGGTCTAACCAGCGGTTCGTACGATGTGCAAATTCGATTGCGAGATGCTCAAGAATTCCCTGGATCGACCGTGCAGTTTGCGAACATTCGCTACGCCACCAATGGTGTGCACGCGACCGGACTTCCGTACCACTCACCACTTACTGGCGAAGCCAATGTTGGCATGTTCGATGGTACGAACGACGGCATCACGCAGCTTGGATCGCTTAACCTGACAGATCGGGGTGCGATCAGCGTTGCTGGATTGTTGACTGCGAACGCTCCCAATATCGTACAGTTTACGTTGGGCGACACGGACCTTATTCAACCAGGAATCAATACACTTTATCCGATTTCCATCGACGTCGACTATGCGGACGGTCTTAATCGCCCAGACACTTCGGCCTACTTGTTTACATCGCAAGGTCTTTACATTGGCAGTGATAGCAATATCGTAGACGACCGTGCTGGGCCGTTGCGAGGTTCGGATTTGGCGGATTTGTCCCGGGGTTCGGTCGGAACAAAGGACCCGTTTATAGGATCGCTTTCCCTGCCACGGGGAACCTACGATTTAGGTATTTCAAGCCCTGGTTCACAACCGACAGCGATCGCTCGAAACACAGTAGTGTTTGACGATTCGTTTGAGAACTTGCCATATTCTGGTATTCGGACGCCGCTCTTAGCGAAC
This sequence comes from Pirellula sp., assembly GCA_043757575.1. Classification (GTDB taxonomy): domain Bacteria; phylum Planctomycetota; class Planctomycetia; order Pirellulales; family Pirellulaceae; genus JBKCUI01. The sequence goes on along the minus strand of JAYVPE010000231.1, from coordinate 976 downwards.
TTCATTGATCAAGCGGCTTTGGCGGCGAGTTACGCCTCCGCAAATCAATTTTATTACTGGAAAAATATTACAACGACAGAGGGTGGTCACGGAGGCACTCAGGTCGTCGGTTGGGATATTCGCGATCCGAACAAGACAGGATTTGGAGGCACTCGATTACTTTCCAATACTTTCTCGTTACCAACCAACTGGGATAGGAATGATCAAATCCAGTTCTCTATGAAGTTTCGGTTTCCGCGCGGTGTGGAAGGAATGAGCATAGCGTTGTACAACAATTCGGTCGGAGCTGGGATTCCCATTTTGCGTGCACCGATTAGTGCTACCGATTCGAACTGGAACAGTTTGAGTTTGGACTTGACTAGTGTCATTATCGATCCAACCGCGACTTATCTTTTTACAATCGATTTCCAAAATATCAACGGTCAACTTACGATCGGATCTCAAAGTCTATTACTCGACGATTTTTATCTCGGTATCTGGACACCTAGGTATTCTCCAATTGATAACTACCGTTACGTTGCGAACGATTCGTTGGAAGGAGTTCCGGATCCAACGGCCTCTACTAGCGTTTTGTTTCCTCCATCGGCAGTTGGTGTTGGCCAAAATCTATGGGATTTTGCGAGCATCGGTCCAAGTCAAGCTAACCTTTACAAGGGTTCGAATGTTTTAGCTTTTCGTTCCACGGGGGGGCGCTCGATGGCGGCTGGAGCGGCTGGTGAAATCGTTTCCGATCCGTTTGACTTGAGTAACGAGCTTGGTACCTGGGGCTATTTTTCTTACGACTTCAATCCTCATGACAATTCTGAGGTTTTGGATGTATTGGTACGAGTGCCAGGTAAACCCGATGTAGTCGTTGCTAGCAGCACGCCAGGTGTTACCTCAGTAACCTTGGCGAGAACCAAGGGTCAATGGGAGCAGGCTCGATTTGATATGCGCTCATTCGAGGGAGACACGGCGCAGCTCGTTTTCCGGTACG
>JAYVPE010000230.1:0-26064 GCA_043757575.1 Pirellula sp. | reverse complement strand
TGCGAGCAGACGGCGGTTCCTCATTCTACACGTCGCTGGGGCATTCAAGCGATTTTACGGAGCCAGTGTTTCAAGAGCTGCTTGCGAATGCTGTTTTGAATGCATGTGGTTTTGGAAGTCTCAGTTCGGATCAAATTAAGGAACAGCAGCAGCGCTATTCAAGGGGAAAAGGCCAGCAGCGAAAATAAATTGGTCAAAACAATTCTGGGGCTAACTTTTGGGGCCGTAGCATTGGTCGAGAAGTGCTCGAATGGTGTCTGCAAGCAGATTTAGACTAAAAGGTTTTGACAGCACCTGATTTGTCCTTAGTTGGCGTGCTCGCGTGACGATCGATTCATCCATCTGTGCAGACATGAGAATGCAGGGCAAGTTGGAACAGGTATCGCGAAGCGATTGGAGCATACCGAGGCCATCTAACCGCGGCATATGGACGTCCAGCAATGCCAAGTGAATATGTTGGCTACGTATCACTTCCAATGCTTCAAGCCCATCGGCGGCGAGAACCGTACGGTAGCCGCGTCGGGAAAGAGCTTCGCCCAAGGACAATCGAAAATCTCGATCGTCGTCTGTGATCAACAGGTTTGGCTCTAGCATTTGCATGACTAGATTCTTACGCTCCAATACCGGTATCGATTTGCTGTGGAATGAACTCTGCAATTATTGATGATACAACCTGCCAAATCAAACCCGATTCCCCAATCTACCGATCTGGACCGACATATTTTGCCAGATAAATCGTCACATCCAGCCTTTTGGTCGCATTTAGAGCATGCTTTGGACATTCGCAAGGCTCAAGGTTTGAAACGCCAAAGCGTCATTTCTCTGCCACTAGGCCTAACCACCATTTCAAGAGATGGTACGGAAGCGATCAATTTTGGCGCCAATGATTACTTAGGGCTCTCATGGCACCCCGAGGTTCGGCGGGCAGCATTCGAGTCTTCACTTCTGGTTCAAAAATTTGGAAGTGGAGCGAGCCCTTTGATCACTGGTCAAACGCCCGAGCACGCGAGACTAGTGCAATCTATTGCTGACTTCGAAACAACGGAAAGCGCCATCGTCTTCTCAAGCGGCTTTGCTGCCAACGTTGGCACGGTAGCATCGCTAGCCACCAAAGACGATTTGATTTTCAGCGACAGTTTTAACCACGCAAGTCTCATTGATGGCTGCCGGTTGAGCAGATCGCAAGTGTTTATCTACCCACATTGCGACATGGCTGCATTGAAAGAGCTTGTTCGGCAAAACCGGCATCGCGGCCGGTTTGCGTTCGTTGCGACTGATTCTGTATTTAGCATGGAGGGCGATTTGGCACCGTTATTAGAGATCAATGCGCTTTGCCATGAATTTGATATGCAGTGCATATTGGATGAAGCCCATGCGACAGGCGTGTACGGCACAAACGGACGCGGTTTAGCGGAACATGTCGGCATTTCAAGCGAGCGAATCGTCAGCATCGGGACCCTAAGTAAAGCCTTAGGATGCGCTGGCGGTTTCGTTTCTGGATCGCGTGTGTTGGTTGACTGGCTTACCAACCACGCTCGATCGTGGATTTACAGTACCGCCTTGCCCATTCCGAATATCGCAGCAGCATGCAAGGCGATTTCATTAGTCCGAGACATGAATTCTGAGAGACGGGATCTCGCGAGCAAAGGCATTAAGCTTCGGTCCAGGTTAGCGAGTCTTGGCTTCGAGGTGGGGGGCGGCGATAGTCCAATCGTTCCGATCTACCTCAACGACGCGAAAAAAGTGATGGAATTCAGCGAACGGTTACTTCAAGCGGGGGTATTTGTCCCCGCGATTCGACCGCCAACGGTGCCTAAAAACCGAAGCCTGTTGCGAGTCAGTTTATCGATAAAGCATTCAGACGATGAAATTAACCGACTGTTGGAAGTGATATCTTGCGAGGGATAGCAACGGGTTCATTAGCCCCCGACCCTGGTTCTTGAAGAACTGAAAAAGTCCGCTCCCAAAAATGAAACTATAGCCTACGTGCTAAATGAAGTAACCTGCCCGTACGATTCCAGTTCGACGCTCACGAACGAGTCTGGACAAAAGGTTAGAGAGCATCTCGACACGTACCATGGGATAAACCAGGTTGTTTGTCCCTTTCCAAAACCATTTGCCCTCTAACTCTTCGAATCGTTCGGTGTAGTCGTATCGGCCGCATACGAATCCTGGACGGACAACCAAAAGATTCTTTACATACTTTTGGAGCAGATGCTCACACCACAACTTGTTCTGCGCCATGGAAAAGAGCGGATCAGCAGGCCACGAGCGATCTACGGTCGAAGATGAAATAAATGTATAGTGATTGCAACGGCAAAAACTAAGAACGTTTCGAATCTGTTGGTCGTCTTGACCGGTGAAATCGACTATCGCATCCCAAACTGTTCCGGACAACTTTACCTTGCATTCTTCTGAATTACTTCGATTGCAATGAATTCGCGGAACGTCCGGGAAAAGCTCGGGGTTGGTGACACCTCGATTGAAAAGCGTCAACTGCGCACCGGTCTTGTTGCGAACGGTTTCACAAAAGCTACGGCCGATGAAAGAGGTTCCACCCAATACGAGAATACGCTGGTCGGCGTTACCCATCAAAATTTGCCTATCAGTAAACGGGGAATTCGTACTTTTCAACCGATTTGTCCGTCCATCGATCCCACGGATCTAGTCCCGATTTTGCGCGTGCGGCGGCAGACTCGGCATGCCGGTTCATCAAGTAGCCTGGTGCTGCATGGTACCACCAAATAAAGGAACTGCGCTGCATGGCTTCCGAGCCTTGATAAGCATGGTAGGAATGGGGCGATATCTCGAACGCAAAAAGTAAATTATTCTTTGGCGGAACAGACGCTACTAATGTCTTTCCGTCCGGCAGGTAGATACCAGTCTCTCCTCCCAAGCCCTGAAACCACTCTTGGTTGGCAGTGTAATACAAACAGGCGATTGCACGAGCGGTTTTTATCGTGTCCGGTTGTCGATGTTTGGAGTCGTCGGAGTAATTGCAGCTATATGCATCGGCGTACACTCGTTGCCCGCCGTGATTGACCGGAATGTTGGGAAACGAGACGATTGCATAGTCGGTATGAGTCCATCCTGGTTTCGATGGTGGATTGTGCCGATGCATTCCGATCATAAGGTTCTCATCGAGATAGATATCAAATACTTCAGCGATGAGATTTTTGAGTTCGGTTGAAGCGATATTCGAGACGGGCGAAGACTTCACATGCTCAATTTTCGGAGTGAAGTTAATCGCATCGTAGACCAATTCGCCAACCTCCCCGACCTTTCCTACCGGTCGTCCTGTTCGAATCAAATCGTTAAAGACTGCGGACAGCCCAAATGCAGTCCCTTCATCGAACAAGTCTTCGACGATGAGATAATTATAAGGATAACTGGAGATGGTAAATTTGGCGTTTTCGTTGATCATGGTTCCTGGTGTTTCATACGTTGTTCCGAATGACGCGTTGACCAATGTTGTAACGCATTATGGACTACGGCGCAAGCGATCCTCTCCGCATCAATATCTAAAGTAAGCCGACTGCCATTCCAATCCCATGTGATTTTGGGTTATCTCGCGACGCATTGAAGTCTACTCGAATAGTTTGGTCGATGAAACTAATGCGGCCAAGTCGCGTCCATTTGCCATCGAACGAGGCCAAAGAACACTGAGAATTGATGCACTGGCCTATTGCATTAGCCCTCGACTTGGTCTAAACCTGAAGGTGGTTTTTGTCAGATTTTCTTCACTAATTCACTCTTTCATGATCCATACTGCCATGTCGAATTCCGCAACAGCACCACAACTTACGGACCATGACGTGCAGGCCATCGATCAATTACGCACGGCTTATTTTCAATTTGCCGCTGAACTTGGCAAAGTTATCGTCGGACAAAAGGCTGTCATCGAGCAACTAGCCATCTGCTTATTCGCTCGTCGACATGCCCTCCTCATGGGTGTACCAGGTCTAGCAAAAACTTTGCTCGTCAGCAAGATTGCGGAAACCATGTCGCTGGGTTTCAGTCGCATACAATTCACACCTGATTTAATGCCTATGGACATTACTGGCACCGACATCTTGCAGGAAACGCAAGAAGGCCGCCGTGAATTCCAATTTATTCACGGTCCCATTTTTTCCAACATCATCTTGGCTGACGAGATCAACCGCGCCCCGCCAAAGACACAAGCGGCATTGCTCGAGGCCATGCAAGAACAAAGGGTCACGGTACTCGGCAAATCGTTCGAACTCACGTCTCCTTTCATGGTTCTTGCAACTCAGAATCCAGTCGAACAGGAAGGCACCTATCCGTTGCCCGAAGCACAATTGGATCGATTCATGTTCTTGGTCGAGCTGGATTATCCGAACGAAGAAGAAGAGATTCAAATCGCTCGGACCACAACCGGAGATGACTTGGTGAAACTCAACCAGTTGATGGGAGCGGAGGAAATCATCTCGCATCAGCGGTTGGTTCGACGACTGCCGGTGCCAGATCATATTTACAACTACGCAGCGCGACTGGTTCGCAAGACTCGACCGCAAGGGGATACGGCTCCAGGTTGGCTCAAGCCTTACGTTAGTTGGGGGGCAGGTCCACGAGCCGTTCAGAATCTTATCTTGGGGGCCAAGAGTCGAGCTGCGCTTCTAGGGAGTTATATGGTTCGCATGGAAGACATCCAAGCGGTTGCAAGGCCAGTCCTGACTCACCGAATTATCACGACGTTTGCTGCTCAAGCCGAGGGTATGTCGGCCAAGCAAATCGTGCAGCGTTTGGTTGAGGAAATGGAATAAGGCAGACGTTTAACATATGCTTCCAATCGCACGTTCGTTTCTTGATCCGAAAGTTCTCTCGCGTCTAGCTGCCGTACCGCTTTTAGCTCGGCACGCCATGCAAGGCAATATTTCTGGCCGGCATTCGTCACCGCATCGCGGATCCAGTGTCGAGTTTGCAGAGTATCGAAAATACGTGCCTGGCGACGACCTGAGACGTCTCGATTGGCGCGCCTTTGGCCGAACGGACCGGTACTACGTCAAGGAGTTTGAAGCCGATACAAATCTACGCTGTTGTGTTGTCGTCGACACGAGTGGCTCGATGGCTTATGCGTCTAAAGGGCAGACGACCAAGATTGAATACGCGAGGCAAATTGCCGCTTCGATGGCCTACTTAGCGGCTCAGCAAGGGGACGCAGTCGGGTTAACCTGTGTTGCTGAAACGATCGTGCAGAACATTCCACCTCGACGCTCCGCTGCGCATCTCAAGGTGATTCTTGATACGCTTGAAAATGCCAAACCGTCGGGAGGCACTCAGTTGCCAGCGATCTTGAACGAATTAGCTGAAACGGTCAGGCAGCGAGCATTGGTGATCATTATCTCCGACTTCTTCGTTGATCCGGCGGTATTAAAGGGCTGCTTTGAGCATTTGCGATTTCGCAAGCATGATGTGGCATTATTTCATTTGCTCGATCCGCTTGAAATCGAGTTTGCGTTCCAGCGTCCGGTTCGGTTTACGGATATGGAGGGCGGGCAGCCATTGTTTGTCGAGCCCGCAGAAATCGCGGACCGTTACCATCGGGCATTGACGACGTATCTGACGGATTTGCAACGGATCGTGCTTGAAACTGCCGTCGACTATCACCGCGTCATCACGAGCGAGGCATATGAGCATCCCATGATGCGGTTCCTCGTCGGCAGAACTCGCGGACGGGGTATTCGATGAATTTTATTCAGCCATGGACTTTGTTGGCTTTGCCGTTGGTTGCGGTCCCGATCCTTATTCATTTGGTGAATCAGAGGCGCTTTCAAACGGTTCCTTGGGCTGCCATGATGTTTTTGTTGCAGGCCAGTCGCATGTCGAGTGGCTATACCAAGCTTCGGCAGTGGCTCATATTGCTGATGCGCGCGTTGGCGGTGGCTTGTCTTGTCTTTTTTACTTCGCGGCCCTTAGCCAGCGGATTGATTGGATTGCTGGGAAGTCGATCGAGTGAAGTGGCAATCGTACTCTTGGACCGTTCCCCAAGCATGCAGGAAACGCGAACCGGGACTGGCATGACGAAGCTTCAATCTGCGTTGACGCAACTGTCGAGCACGCTGCAGACACTTGGCGTACAGCGAGTGTTGGTGTTTGATTCTGCCAGGGACAAGCCCTCTGAATTTGAATCGCCGGCGGCGATGGTTTCCGATCCGTCGTTAGTTGCAAATGGCATTACGAGCGATATTCCAGGGATGCTTGAACGGGTATTGGTTTACATTAAGAATAACCGCTTTGGAAACGCCCATGTATGGATTTGTTCTGACATGCGGGAGAGCGATTGGCGAAGCCGCGATGGCAGATGGGCTGCGGATCGAGACGGCTTTATTGGATTGACGCAAGAGGTTCGATTTCAAGTTTTGGATCTCGGTGCGGCTTCGAATGAGAACCGATCGATTCGAATTTTGTCAGCAAAGCGAGTGCAGGGAACCCAGGGAGTGGAACTGTCACTGAGTTTTAAGATTGAAAGAACGGTTGGGGCGACCGTGCCGATTGCTATGCAGATCCCGGTCGAGGTCGAGGTTGGTGGTGCGCGAAGTGTTGTGAATGTCGATCTGCAGTCTGAGTCTGCCGAAGTCAACGACTATCGCATCGCTCTATCGTCTGAAAACGGCAACGCTAGTCTCGACAAAGGCTGGGGATTAGTCCGAATCCCTGGCGACACGAATTCCGCTGACAACACCAGCTATTTTGTCTATGAGAAACCGCCAGCTAGACGAACGGTGATAGTGAGCGACAACCCTCGGGTCATTGAAGCGATTGAATTGTGCACGAATATTTCGCCGGAACAAGCGATTGAGTGCAAGACCGAAACAGTCGCATCCTCGCAATTGGACTCGATCGATTGGAATGCGGTTGCTTTGGTTGTTTGGCATGAGCAATTGCCTGAAGGCCGTTCATTGGAGTTGCTAACTCAATTTATTGCTGCGGGTGGACAGGTTCTGCTCTTTCCGCCGGAGACGCCCAACAACACGCGTGCGCTCGGGGTTCAGTGGATGGGATGGGAGACCTTGGAGGCAAGTCCAAAGTCGAGACTCGAAACATCCGAGGCGGATGCGACGCTTGCACGCGTTCAGCAATGGCGCAACGATTCTGAGCTGTTGGGCAACACTCTAAACGGTGCACCGTTGCCGGTTGGACAACTCGGGATCAAGCGAATTTGCAGGTTGGAGGCTGAAGGGACCGTGTTGGCTGCGATGACTGACGATTTGCCTTTGATGATGCGGGTTGACGCTTCAGGTTCTACCAAAAACGGAGTTTATGTTTGTACGACGACACCTTCTTTGCGAGATTCGACGTTTGCAGCGGACGGCATAGTGATGTACATCGCGATACAACGAGTCTTGGCGACTGGTTCGGCAAGAATTGGTTCCACTCGAATGGCGACGGTTGGTCAACCAGCCGCATCGCTCTTTGCCAGCGCAATGCAAGCTGCTGGAGATGGGAACGTGTTGTCCAATCAGTTTTCGGAACATCCGGGCGTATACCAAAGTGATGATCTATTAATTGCACAGAATCGACTTGGAGATGAGGACAGTGGCAAATTAGTTTCTAGCGAAACACTGTCTAGTTTGTTCGGTGCGTTGGATTGGTCGCGTATTGAGGTTGGGGCATCCGCTAGAAGTTTGGTCCAAGAGATTTGGCGTTGGTTCGTGATCGTAATGCTTGTTGCGATGGTGGTAGAAGCGTTATTGTGCATGCCAAAGCGTAGGCGTTCGCCAGTGGCAAACGCTTCTACCCTTTGATCGCGCCGCTAGCGCCGTCAGTTCAAGCAATAATGCCTCTAACTACGGTGTCAAGCACTTCAGTTATTCCAACTCAACTAGCCGCGACAGAACACAAAGGACGCAAGAGTGACGACTCCAGAATTATAGGTAGTCAATCCGTAAACTTTGCGATTTAAGCGATGTTTCACGGCAAAAAATTCGACGCAACCGAACCACGAGGATGCAAAAGTGACCCCTGACAATACTATGGAAATCATGAAACTTTGCGATATGGTTCGACAAGCTGGCTTCGACCTTCGACAATATTTGGGGTATGGTCATTTGGAGAAGGTCTACGAAAATGGTTTGGCCCATCGGTTACGAAAGCAGGGCGTGCAGGTGCAGCAACAGATGGCCATCGTGGTGCATGATGAAGATGGGATGATGCTTGGCGAGTTCTTGGCAGACCTTTTGGTGGAAGGAGTTTTGATCGTCGAACTCAAGGCCTGCAAGGCGATTGCCGACGAACACATCGCGCAGATTCTGGGTTACCTTCGCGCCACAAGAATCGAACATGGACTTTTGATCAATTTTGGGGCAACGAAATATGAAATCAAAAAATACGTGCTCTCTAATTCCTGAACTTTGCGATCTATGCGCTCTTTCGCGCCAAGAATTAGCCGCAACAGAACACAAAGAACGCAATATTGACGACTCCAAAATTATACGCAGTCGATTCCTGAACTTTGCGATCTATGCGCTCGTTCGCGGCAAGAATTAGCCACAACAGAACACAAAGAACGCAATATTGGTACGGCGCTATGACGAAGGCTCATCCGGCAAACCGGGGAGGTCCTCGATCGCGACGCTTTCAATTGATTTTTCGGCGCAGAAACACATAGAAACCAACGAATTTTCAAACGATAGCAAAGCGTATGCGGGGCGGTTTTTGTAGACCTCCCCGAAACGCCGGAAGAGCCATGACGAAATGTATTCTAGGGTTGCTGCCAGGAGTCGCAGGCGACTAATTCACGGCACAGTAAGGGTCTTTCATTTTAGTAAAATGAAAGACAAACCGCCTTTCCCCCCTGGAAGCCCACCATGACAACGCCTCGATTCAATGTCGTCCTTTATCAACCCGAGATTCCGCAAAACACGGGAAACATCGGTCGCACGTGCGTCGCACTCCATGCCAAGCTTTGGATCGTGCGGCCGACAGGGTTTCGATTGGATGACAAGCAATTGCAGCGAGCTGGCTTGGATTATTGGCAGTATCTGGATTGGGAAGCGGTAAATTCGTGGAGTCACTTAGTTCCGATGCTGCCGATGGCAAGAACTTGGTTTTTCACCAAATTTGCGTCAAAGACTTACTCTGACGCGGCTTTTAAAAGGGGTGATTGGCTGATTTTTGGGAGTGAGTCGAGTGGTTTGCCAGAGTCAGTGCGGGAGCAGAATGAATCGCAATGCCTTGCGTTGCCAATGATTGGACCGGTCCGCAGTTTGAATTTATCCGTGGCGGTCGGAGTCGGGCTGTTTGAAGCGTATCGGCAGACAATAACAAAACGAAGTTAAGTATTGGCGCACGCAGATCAAGGACTGCGACTATTTGTCTCTTTGTTTCTTTGGCAACAAATTTCCAATATAACGGTTACTCAAAAGTCGAAAGAACTCGACTTGTGGAAAGTATCTTTATCGATGCTACCTTCCACCAAGTCAGAGTAGCTAGTAAACTTTGCGAAATCCTCAAACGCATGCCTTGTGGCGTGGCGATTGCCAGAAAGAAGCGACTCTTTAATCCATCATGCAACGATTTTTGTTCCCTCGCTGGACGAACAAATTCTTGGCTTTGCTAGGAGTTTTGGCTGCTGCCGGTGGCGCTTACGCGAGCGTCCTGTTCTTAGGTGCTACCAGTCCGGTAACCCTGAACGTTGGTTATCGTCCTGAGCAGCCCGTACCATTTAGTCATGCTTTGCATGCCGGCGAACTCAAAATGGACTGCCGATACTGTCACAATACGGTCGATAAGTCCGCCCACTCCAGCATTCCGCCAACCCAAACGTGCATTAATTGCCATAGCCCGAAGACAGCAGCGGGTGCTCCTGCATTGTCCGCAGTGCACTCAGACAGCAGAAAGTTAAAGCCCGTTCACGAAAGTTGGAGAACTGGCGAGTCGGTCGATTGGGTCCGAATTCACCGACTTCCTGACTTTGTTTATTTCAACCACTCCGCTCACGTGAACCGTGGCGTTTCGTGCGTTACATGTCACGGTCGGGTGGATCAGATGGATATTGTTTATCAGGCCAAAGATCAGTCGATGGCTTGGTGCATTGATTGTCACCGTCATCCCGAACCACATCTTCGGCCTGTCGAAGAGATAACTAATCTTGCTTGGTCCGCTGGCTCGGAAGCCGAACAGTTGGCTTTGGGCACGAAATTAAAAGCAGAGAAAAACATCAATCCTCAAGACAATTGTGCGGTCTGCCACCGATGACACAACCTGGTATCGATCACCAAAAGCGTTACTTCCGCAGCCTAGACGAATTGCAGCAAACGCCTGAGTTTGAGCAATTTTTGTCGCGAGAATTCCCGCAGGCAGCGTCTGAATTCCCTGAGGGGGTTTCGAGGCGCCGTTGGCTTCAAATGATGGGTGCCTCACTGGCTCTCGGTGGAGTCGCGGGTTGCCGCTACAACCGCGAAGAGATTGCCGCCTTTGTCGTTCGTCCTGAAGGCCGAATTCAAGGTGTCGCTGAGCATTTTGCAACCAATTTCGAATGGGCAGGTCGTGCCGTACATGCTTTAGTGACCAGTTTAGAAGGTCGCCCTGTAAAGGTCGATGGCAACGCGGACCATCCAGCTTACGCAAATAGCCAGCCGACTGATTTTGCCGCGAACAAAAAGCTTCGATCGGCGGGTACCGATGTCTTTACCCAAGCGTCCATTTTATCCCTCTACGATCAGGACCGGATAGCCGGAGTACTGAATCGTACGTCGCCCGGCAGAGCGCCAGAGCGATATGTCCAGATGGACAAGAAAACGGACCCGGATGATCACAAAAATTCGCTTAAGAGCTGGGAAGTTTTTGGAGAATATGTCGCAAAAGAGCGAGTCAAGTTAGTTGCTTCCAACGGTGAGGGGCTTGCTGTTATTTACGAGCCGACACGCAGTCCCTCTGTTCGACGCATGCTCGCAGAAGTGGTTAAAAAATATCCAAAAGCGACCTTGGTTCGCTATGAGTCGGTTTTCTCCGGAAATGTTGCGAAAGCGATTGATGCGGTTGGGGCTGGTAAAGCGTCGATGGTGTTTGACTTGGATCCAGCTCATGTGATCGTCTCGTTGGATGCGGATTTGCTAGGTGCGGACTCAAATGCAGTTCACTACGCTCGTCAGTTTGCGAATCACCGATCTCCCAACGGAGCATGGATGAATCGTTTGTATTGCATTGAATCGCAGTATTCGGTTACCGGCTCGGCTGCGGATTTTCGATTGGCATTGCAGTCTTCGCAAATACCCGCGTTTCTCCGTAAAATCGAAGAAGCGATTGATGCGGGACATATCATCGAAGACAAATCCGAAGAAGTCCCTTATAACGAACTCAAAGGGGCTGACCGCGTCAATCGAGTGTTGGAGAGCATTGCCAGTGACCTCTTGGCGAACAAAGGAAAAGGCACAAGCGTGCTGGCGGTCGGCAGTCATCATTCCCTGGCGGTTCAGTTCGCTGCACTTCGAATCAATGCCAAGCTTGGCAATATTGGCAAGACAGTCAATTTGTATGAAATCAGCAATGAATTGGCTGAAGTCACTTCTATCAAACTCGATGAATTTGCAACTCGAGCAAAAGAGTTCAAGTCAGTTTGGATTCTTCCGCCGAATCCGGTGTTTACGGTCTCTGGGGATGTTAAACTTTCGGAAGCAATCAAGTCTATCGGCGACGTGGTTTATCTTTCGAACTACGACGACGAAACTGCGGCTTGCTGTACTTGGACAGTTCCAGCAACACACCCGCTCGAAGCATGGGGGGACGTGCAGGCATCGGATGGTATATTGAGTATCGGTCAGCCGATGATCTCGCCGTTGCTAGTAGGTAGCAAGTCGGTCATTGAGTTCCTGGCGATCATGTTGAATTTGCCTGAAGTAGATGGGCAAAAGATCGTTATGGAGACTGCTCGTCAAGCGCTGGGCGGTTCGATCAGTGAACGATCATGGAAAGAATCGTTGCACGTCGGTTTTGTCGCTGGAACTGGTGGCAAGAAGTTTTCGGGAGAGCTGAAGACCGACGGGAAATCTGTGAGCGGCGGTGGGTTGTCAACGAGTCCGTACTCGCTGCCTGAAGGAGAGATCAAGCTCGAGCTCGATAAAAACAAATTGGAAGTCGTCCTGCATCCGAGCGATTCGGTTTACGATGGTCGCTTAGGAAATAACGGTTGGTTACAGGAGTTGCCTCAACCGATCACGAAATTGACTTGGGACAATGCGGCAGTTTGCAGTATTGGGACTGCAAACCAGCTCAATCTAAAACAAGGTGAGTTGGTTGCACTTCGCCTTGGTGACGCTGTTGTTAAGCTGCCCGTTTTCGTCGTTCCTGGCCACGCAGAAGGAAGTTTTACAGTCAATCTTGGCTATGGTCGCACCAAAGCTAAAGGCGGGATTGTTGCGGGAGCAGTTGGAACCAATTTGGCGTCGTTTCGACGTTGGAAACAAGCCGCCATTTACACTGGGATCGAAGCGATCGGAACCACCGAGCCCTACCGACTCGCGACCACGCAGGATCACTTTGCACTGGACGAAATGGGGATGAGCGAGCAAGCCAAACGTTCTCCTCAGATAATTCGCGAAGGCACGTTGGATGAATACAAAACGGATGCAAGTTTCACTAAGCGAATCGTGGAAAAGCACTTTGAGAATAAGTCTCTGTGGGAGGAACCCAAGGTAGACGAAAACTACAAATGGGGTATGACCATCGATTTGAACAAGTGCACAGGTTGCAACGCATGCGTGGTCGCTTGTCAGGCAGAAAACAACGTTCCAATCGTTGGTAAGGAACAAATCATTCGCGGTCGCGAAATGCATTGGTTGCGAATTGATCGTTATTTCCATTGCGATCAAGTTGCGATGTCCAAGGCCAACGAGTCATTCAAGGACCCAATTGACGCAACAATTGTAACGCAGCCGATGGCGTGTGCTCATTGCGAAACAGCACCTTGCGAAGAAGTCTGCCCGGTTGCGGCGACAGTACATACGGCAGAGGGCATCAATGCAATGGCTTACAATCGATGCATTGGCACTCGGTATTGTGGCAATAATTGTCCCTATAAAGTTCGCCGTTTCAATTACTTCAACTACAACACCGAGTACGGATATTTCTACGGCTGGCAAGACAATCGCGAGCAAGCGTCTCAGAAACTGCAGTCGTTGGTGCTCAATCCAGAGGTGACTGTCCGCGGGCGCGGCGTTATGGAAAAATGCACTTATTGCATTCAGCGAGTCCAAAACGGAAAGATCAAGTCTAGGACTACAGGCGATGGGAGAGTTCACGATGGTGATATTCGGTCTGCTTGCCAGGAAGCTTGCCCAAGTCAAGCGATTATTTTCGGTGACTTGAATGACAAGACTAGTCGAGTTTACCAAACTCAAAACGATCCTAGGTCTTATGGGGTACTCGAAGAACTAAACATCAAACCGCGGACGCTGTACTTATCGCGAATTCGCAATGTGCCAAAGCGACTCGCAACTGCAATTCAAAAGACACCCATACGCCCCGGCCACGGGGATGACCACTTACATGAATCAGGTGACCATGGCCACCATAGCTAGTCATTTCAACCCACGAGAAATAGACAACACGGACGATATCCCGGGGCGTCGTGCGCCGTTGATCACAGGTAATCAAACCTATGCGTCAGTAACGGAAATCGTGTGTCGTGTAGCCGAGGATCCGCAACCCATGTTGTGGTACATCCTATTTGGTTTCTCATCCCTCACCGCTGTTATGTTCTTGTCGCTGATAGGATATCTAATTCTGACGGGCGTCGGTATTTGGGGAAATATGAACCCAGTTTTCTGGGCTTGGCCAATCGTAAACTTCGTATTTTGGGTCGGTATCGCTCACGCTGGAACTTTGATTTCTGCGATTTTGTTTTTGTTTAGGCAGAATTGGCGAACGAGCATTAATCGTGCGGCGGAAGCGATGACGATTTTTGCTGTTATCTGTGCTGGTATTTACCCTGGCATCCACGTTGGCCGCGCGTGGCTAGCTTTTTGGCTTTTGCCTTACCCAAGCTTGAATCTCTGGATGTGGCCACAGTTTAGAAGTCCATTGCTGTGGGACGTGTTTGCGGTTGGAACGTATGCGTCTGTTTCACTGGTGTTTTGGTATATGGGTATGATTCCCGACTTGGCGACCTATCGAGATCGCAGCAAGACTCCTTTGCGACGGATGATTTACGGAATATTGTGCCTTGGCTGGACAGGTTCATCGCGGCATTGGTTGCGTTACGAAAAGGCTTATACTCTGCTGGCTGCATTTGCCGCACCGTTGGTTTTGTCCGTGCACACGGTTGTTAGTTTTGACTTCGCGGTTTCGCAGGTTGCTGGCTGGCATACGACTATTTTCCCTCCGTACTTCGTTGCAGGGGCGATTTTTAGCGGGTTCGCTATGGTGGTGACATTAATGGTGCCAGCACGTTCCATTTACAAGTTAGAAAACTTGATCACGCTACGACACTTGGATAACATGAACAAGATCATCTTAGCGACCGGTTCGCTGGTGGGATTGGCTTATGCGACTGAATTTTTCATGGCTTGGTATAGCCAAAATCAATACGAATATTTCACGTTTTTCAACCGCGCTTTTGGCCCGTATTGGTGGGCATATTGGTCGATGGTTACGTGCAATGTTATCTCGCCGCAATTGTTTTGGTTCAAGAAACTAAGAACCTCTACCTTTTGGATGGTTGTCATTTGCATTTTTGTAAACATCGGCATGTGGTTCGAACGTTTCGTCATTACGGTCACCTCGCTCAGCCGCGACTTTTTGCCGAGTTCTTGGGGCTACTTTAGGCCAACCATGTACGACGGCTTGATGTTCTTTGGAAGCTTTGGCGTATTCCTTTCCTTGTTCCTGTTGTTCTGTAGATTCTTGCCTACGATTGCCATGTCGGAAGTCAAGGGCGTAATGTCTGCGGTAGCACATTCCTCGCACAGTCAAAACGGGGCGCACGGCCACGATCACTAACCTTTCGTTCGAATGAACAATTCAAACGGTTGCCGATTGGCAATCATTACCAATACCAAGAAAAATTGTCGCTAACCGATACCAACCATGAGTGAGCAAAAGCCACGCAAGTCGATAGAAAAAAAAATGCCTAAGGCGTTTGGCTGGATGGCAGAATATCAGGATGAGAACAACCTGTTGGCGGCGGCACGCAAAGTTCGTGACTCAGGCTATACGAAGACCGATGCGTTTACGCCCTTTCCAGTGCACGGAATCGATGAAGCTCTTGGGATTAAACCTACGATTTTGCCATTCATCGTATTGTGTGCAGGCTTTACTGGCCTAGCGACGGCGTTGTTAATGCAGTGGTGGACGAATGGCTTCGATTACAAGTACATCATTTCGGGAAAGCCGTTTGGGATAACTCCAGCTTCCATTCCGATTGCGTTTGAATTGACGGTTCTGTTTTCAGCATTCACGGCATTTCTTGGAATGATCGCTCTGAACAGTCTCCCGAAGTTTAGCAATCCAGTCTTCACCAACCCTCGTTTCGATCGAGCAACGAACGATCGTTTCTTTTTGTATGTGGAAGCGACCGACAAGTACTACAACCGAGAATCGGTAAAAGAGTTGCTTGGTGGAACGCACCCCGATTCTTTGGACGAAGTGCTTGAAGACACGACGCCGACCTCGTTGCCTCAACCTGTTATCCTAGCGTTATTAATGCTCGTGGTGGCGGGGCTGATTCCTGGAATGATTATTTTGAACATGCGAGCTGGGTTCAGTACAGCTCCGAGGTTCCACGTTTTCTTCGATATGGATTTCCAACCGAAGAAGAAGGCACAACAGCCGACGACAATTTTCGCAGACGGTCGAATAATGCGTCCACAAGTTAAAGGAACGATAGCTCGCGGTCAGCTCGTGGAACAAGATCCATTCTATTTGGGTTACGATCCATCCAAGCTGACGATGTTAGAAGAATCACCAAACGTGATATTTGTCTCCTCGCAAACGCAAGCGGGCGGTAAGGCGACAGCAGATACGACGGCTCCAAGCCGAGACGAAAAGATCCAAGTTCAGCAACCCGCAGCCGCAGCGGTTCCAGTTGCACCGGTTTTGCCATGGATCGACAAACTCCCAATCGACGCAGACGAGGAGAACATGAAGCTAGGCAAGCTCAAGTTTGAGACCTATTGTTCTGCATGTCATGGGTTTGCTGGTTACGGTGATGGGTTAGTTCACAAGCGAGCTGATGCGTTGGCGCAAGGGTACTGGTTGCCACCAACCTCCCTACACATCGACCGTGTTCGCAATCAACCGGTAGGCCAGATATTCAATACGATCACCAAGGGACAAGGAAAGATGGCTTCCTATGCTTCTTCGCTGACACCTAAGGAGCGTTGGTCGATCGTTCTCTATGTGCGAGCGCTGCAAAGGTCTCGCAATGCAACCTTGGACGATGTTCCGATGGAGTTGCGTCTCACCGTTGGGGAAGATCCAAAAGTAGTTGATTTAAAATCAGTTAATCCGAAACCCGAAGTAACGAACGAGTTAGAAGTAACGAACAAGTAATGAACCTGAACTACGATAAAGCCTCAATTGAAATTCCCGAATCATGGCGGGCAAAGGCACCGATCATTTTGTCGGTTGGACTAATTTTTCTAGTCGTCGGAATGGCGTGCTGCTTCCTAACCCCATCCAAGGGTGGTGACTACGCTCAAGCATTGAAATACCTGACGCACTCCTATTTAGCAAACTTTTTCTACATTTTCTCGTTCGCTTTAGGCGCTTTGTTTTTCATTCTTATGCAGTTCCTGACTCGCGCCGGTTGGAGTTCCTCTATTCGGCGGTTGGCCGAGATCCTCATGATGATGATTCCTTACCTCGCCATACTCTTTGTACCGATCATCGTAATGCTTTTTTCGGGCAGTTCGGCCTTGTATGGATGGAATGCCAGTCCGAACGATATGGAGAATAGTGTCATTGCCTCCAAGGCAACTTTTTTCCTGACAAAAGAATTTTTCACAATACGGACCATTACGTATTTCGCGGTTTGGATTCTCACGGCAAGTTGGTTCTTCCGTCTTAGTCGGCAGCAGGACGAGTCCGGTGACGCTGAGCTATCCTTAATTCGGCAGAAGTGGTCAGGTCCTCTGATCATGGTGTTCGCCCTCTCGGTCAGCTTTGCGGCGTTCGATTGGCTGATGAGCATTGACGCAGATTGGTATAGCACGATTTTTGGCGTCTATGTGTTCTCGGGCAGCATGATGGGTTTTTTCGCCATGATGATCGTTCTCTGCATGTTGTTGCAGAATGCTGGCAAAGTACAAAAATTTGTCACAGTGGAACATTTCCATGACATGGGCAAATTCCTTTTTGGCTTCATCATGTTTTGGTCGTATATTGCGTTCTCGCAGTTGGTTCTAATTTGGTATGCAAACATTCCAGAGGAAACGTTCTGGTATAGGGTTCGCTTGGAAGGCGGTTGGAAAACTTTTTCGTACGGGATAATCCCCGTTCACTTCATCATTCCATTTTTGTTCTTGATGAGTCGGCATATACGTCGAAGCCGAACGTTGTTGGCCACAGGAGCTGTTTGGGTCCTTTTTGCACATTGGTACGACATGACGTTTTTAGTGATGCCAAATGCTGGTTCGGCTGAGTTTTTCCCATTGTTTGGACATTCGCTCGGCGGCATTGGAATGCTTTGCATTTTTTCCGCGATGTTTATTCAGCGGGCGGCAGGCGTGCCGTTGGTCGCGATGCGCGACCCTCGGTTGCCCGAAGCCTTGTCATACGCTAATCCAATCCTTTAAAAAGCCTCTATCTGTTAAGCTCTTCGATACCGACAAAAAAATCATGGCTCGATACGACGATTTAAATACCAAGGGGATTGCTTACACAACCGTGTTAAGCGTGGTGATCTTGATCATCATCCTGCAGGGTACACAAGCACTTTGCTACAACATGTTGAATTACGAAAATTTTCGAAAAGACACGAAACAAGTAGATGCTGCGACGGTCACCAAAAGTGAACAATTGCATTCGCTTTACGGTTACAAGAGTGCAGAAGTGATCGACGAGACCGCTCCGCCAGCGAAAAAGGGTGAATCGCCCGTAATGAAAAGTGTAATTCATATCCCACTCATCGAAGCACAAAAGTTGATTTTGAAAGAACTTGGAGTTGAGAATGCCTCAGTTCCCGGTACTTAAACGAATTCAGGATTGAGTCAAAAACATAGCTATGAGTCAAATTTGTCCGAAAGCACTTCTACGAATCCTGGTGGCATTCATTTGCCTCTCAGGATCGTCGTTCGCTTTTGCGGCTGATGACAAACTGCCAGAGCGACTCGAAGGTGTTTCCATCGACGAAAAGCTTGGAGAGGAAATTCCATTGGACGTTGAGTTTATGGATGAGAGAGGTGGTTTGACCACATTTGGCGAGCTGTTGAAGGACGGTGATCCGATCATTCTTACTCTAAATTACAGCGATTGCCCCGGTTTGTGTGTAGCGCAGTTGAATGGCTTGGCAAAGGGGATTAACGAAGTTGGTTCGTTTGCGTTAGGTAAGGACTTCAAAATGGTCTCTTTGAGCATTAATCCACGCGAGGGTCGTGATCGGGCGTTAGCTACGAAAAAAAAATATGCCGAGAGTCTGGCGAGTCACCACAACCAGGCAGGTTGGAGTTTTTTGGTCGGCGCGGAGCCGAATATTCAGCGGATAACCAAGGCGACCGGGTTCAATTACACGTTCGATGCAAAACACAACAGATACAACCATGCTGCGGCCGCAATTTTTATCTCTCCGAAAGGAAGGATCACCCGATACATTTACGAGGTAGGATTTAATCCAGAGACCTTAAAAATGGCACTTGTCGAAGCTGGCGAGGGAAAAATCGGCTCCTCTTTAGACGCATTTGTTCTTTGGTGCTATCACTACGATGCAAATGAGAATCGGTATTCCGCCAACGCCAAAACTATATTGTCCATTACCGCTGGCTTGTTTCTGACCATTGGAATCATCGCCTCCTTGCCATTTTGGATTTCCTGGAGACGCATTGGCGCGACAATTAGTCACTCGATCAATCCCCCAGTCCCGACTACAATTAACGAATCAACTTCACTGTCCAAATAATTCTAATGATACCAGCCCTTTTCGCAGACATTAACGAATCGTTTTGGTTTCCAAAGCAGGCGTCCACATTTGCAAAGGATGTGGATTTTCTTTACGACGCGATCCTTTGGATCAGCATCGTTTTTTTCGTGCCCATCGTGGCTGCGATGATTTATTTTTCGATTAAATATCGTGATCGTCCAGGTTACAAAGGGTCCACAGAGGCGATTCATAACACGACCATTGAGATCCTATGGTCCGTCATTCCTACCTTTATTGCAGGCTGGATTTTCTGGATGGGCTTGGTGGGTTACCTTGATATGCAGCGTCCGCCGCCAGCAGGGACGGAAGACATCAAGGTTATTGCAAAAAAATGGAATTGGAATTTCAAGTACAAGAATGGCGCTGAGCATCCAGAATTGCATGTACCAGTTGGTAGGGCTGCCAAAATGATTATGCGGTCAGATGACGTATTGCACAGTTTCTACGTCCCGGCGTTCAGGGTAAAGCGTGACATCGTGCCAGGTCGCTACAACTACACTTGGTTCCAACCGACTATCGAAGGCACTTACGATTTATTTTGTAGTGAGTATTGTGGCGACAACCATAGCACGATGCTAGCGAAAGTTTTTGTTGATAGCGAAGAGAAATACGCCAAGTTTTTAGCGGAAGCGATCAAAGAGCCCGAAGATCTTGTGGAACGCGGCAAGTGGCTTTACGAACGAAAAGCTTGCAAGGGTTGTCACTATGCCGGTAAAGATGGCGCCCAGGGGCCTGGTCCATCCTACAATGGTTCATGGGGGAAACCGGTGCCGCTCGCAGTAGGTGGAGAGGTTCCATTTGACGAAAACTTTGTTACCGAATCTATTTTAAACCCGATCGCGAAAGCTAGAAAAGGCTACGAAACAGCTTCTGCCATGCCGTCTTACAAGGGGCAACTCAAAGAAGAGCAGATCGAAGCATTGATTGCATTTATTAAATCACTTGAGTCAGCAACACCGCCCGTTAAGAAATAGGCCAGTTCATTATGCTTGCTAACAAATCAAACCAAATTCAATTTCACGAATAGGATCAGACCCATGAGTGTTGTTACTAAACCAGTGACAATGCCAGCCCCAAACTTAGAGGCGGGCGAGGAAGACAATTACCTGACGCATTCGTCGGGTTTTTTGAGTTGGGCTTTGACGCTCGACCATAAACGTATTGGCTTGATGTATTTGACCTGCGTTATGTCGTCCTTTGCGCTTGGCGGCATACTGGCTTTGATGGTTCGGATTCACCTTTGGAACCCAAACCTGCATCCGTCGGAAGCTTGGTTGACGAACAAACAATACAACCAGGTTTTTACGTTGCACGGTGCGGTGATGGTGTTTCTGTTCATCATTCCCAGTATTCCTGCGGCACTTGGTAACTTCCTGCTCCCGATCATGCTTGGGTCAAAGGATGTTGCTTTTCCACGATTGAACTTAGGTAGTTTCTACCTGTGGGTTTCTGGCGCAATTTTCTTTCTCTTTTCCATGTTTGCGACCGGTTTGGACACGGGTTGGACTTTTTATACACCGTACAGTATCGAGACCCAAGGACCGGTAGTAGCTGCGACCATGGGTGTATTCGTCTTGGGCTTTAGTTCGATTTTCACCGGACTGAATTTCATTGTGACAATTAACACCATGCGTCCACCGGGGATGACTTGGTTTCGAATGCCGCTTTTTCTTTGGGCAGTCTACGCAACGGCGATTATTCAGGTGTTAGCGACTCCAGTCCTAGGAATCACTATGTTGCTTCTAGCAGCGGAACGCGTTTTGGGAATCGGCATTTTTGACCCGAAATTAAACGGTGACCCAGTTGCGTTTCAGCATTTCTTTTGGTTCTATTCGCATCCAGCGGTTTACATCATGATTCTACCAGCGATGGGAATCATCAGCGAATTGATGAGCGTTCACAGCCATAAGGGCATTCTTGGCTATCGAATGATTGCTTACAGCTCCATCGCAATTGCATTGTTTGGTTTTCTTGTATGGGGCCACCATATGTTTACTAGTGGTATGGCAGACGTGACCACCATTGTGTTCAGTGCTTTGACTTTTACCGTTTCGATCCCGTCTGCCATCAAAGTTTTTAACTGGATAGGGACGATGTACAAAGGGACAGTATCGTTGAATACGCCCATGGTTTATGCGTTGGCGTTTATTTTTCTGTTCACCATTGGCGGATTAACTGGGTTGTTTTTAGGTGCCCTTTCAACCGACATGCATTTGCACGCAACGTACTTTGTGGTTGCCCACTTTCATTACGTGATGATGGGTGGAACTCTTGTTGCTTTCTTGGGTGGCCTTTTTCACTGGTGGCCAAAAATGACTGGCAAGATGTTCAACGATTTTGCAGGCATCGTCTCTGCTGCTATTGTCTTCGTGGGATTCAACTTAACTTTCTTGCCACAATTTGTTTTAGGCACTCGTGGTATGCCACGGCGGTATGCATCGTATGCCTTGGAGTTTCAAGATTTGCATCGCCTTTCGACCATAGGAGCCGTAATGCTTGGCATTGGTCTTTTGGTCGCCGCCTTGACTCTGTTGCATTCACTTTTCTACGGAAGTAAAGCACCCAGGAATCCATGGGGGGGTGCAACTCTTGAGTGGGAATGCTCATCCCCACCGCCACATGATAATTTCAGTTCCGCCCCGTCCGTTGGCGATCCCTACGATTTTTCCAACATCGAGTACGATCCGAAAATAGGCGGCTACTTCAAAAAGAAGTAAGTGCTGCTTTTTGAATACCTAACAACTCTACGACTTAATTATGACTTCTGCGGTAGCGTTAACACAAACTGAACATGAAAACCACGAGCATCCACCGTGGCTTGCTCACCATTTTGACGACGCTGAGCAACAATTTGATGCAGGCAAAATGGGGATGTGGCTATTTCTGGTGACAGAGGTGCTCTTCTTTAGTGGAATGTTTTGTGCTTACGCTCTATACCGGAATCGCAACCCAGAGGTATTTGAGTTTTGTTCGACATTTTTGAACGAAAAGCTCGGGGCCATTAACACCGGTGTCTTGCTTTTTAGTTCGTTGACGATGGCTTGGGCTGTTCGAGCATCACAGCTTAAAGAAACGAAAACCTTGATCGGAATGCTCGGTGCAACATTGGGTTGCGCAGCAATTTTTTTGGGCGTCAAGGCCGTTGAGTACAGCCACAAATGGGCTCTGGGCTTGTTCCCAGGCAAATTTTATGTTTCGCAAATTGCCGGAGCACCACACTCAGAAGTTCCCTATTTGTGGTACTTGTCGATTGCACCTTTGGTTTTGCTGGTATGTTTTGTTCTGTACTTCGTCTATGGCATCGTAACGGCTAATAAATTTCACTTGCGAGTTGCTGGGCCATTGGTCATTGCTGCCCTTTGCTTCTTCGGTGGAGTCGGACTTGGTCTTGTTCTCGAAGCAGAAGAGGGACACGGGGATGCACATGGCGCAGCCAGCGATCTTGGACATGCCGCAGATCATTCCCAGGAGGAAGCTGCGGTCCCACCAGTGAATTTGCTTTCCGCCGACCCGGCTACCTTGAACGATGTCGCAACTACACCAGCCGAAAGTAATACACCGGACTCAACCGTCAATCAAAGAGGCATGGCCGGACTGTTTTTTAGCATCTATTATTGCATGACGGGAGTTCACGCGTTTCATATTCTAGGCGGAATGTTGGTGATCACTTGGCTCATCGTAAAGGCGGCGAATTTGGAGTTCCATTCGAAGTACTACGGACCGGTCGATAATGTCGGTCTCTATTGGCACTTAGTCGATTTTATTTGGATTTTTTTGTTCCCGTTGCTTTACCTGATCACATGATTCGCAATGCGACCGCTTTATCCTTTTGTTTGTGAAGGCATTGCCTTTCCCATTCGACAAACAATTTTCAGAATAATTTAAGAAGTAAAATGTCAACACCAACAGCCGAACACTCGCAGAATGCGCAATGTCCATTACACGACGCAGAATTCTCACACCCAATGCCAATTTGGATGCTGTTGAGCGTGTTTTTTGCGTTGCTTGCCCTCACGGTTTTGACTGTATATCAATCGACTTTCAACCTAGGGAACATTGAAGTTTGGTTGTCGCTAACTATTGCAACTATTAAGGCCGGTTTGGTTATCGCCTTTTTCATGCACTTGCTTTGGGACAAGCCCCTGAACATGATCATTATTATGAGCAGTCTAATCTTCGTTGCGCTCTTTCTTGGATTCACGATGATGGACGCTCAAGGGTACAGGGAGAATTTGATCATGACACCGACACTCGAAGAATCCCAACCAGCAGCAACCGAAGTGGTGACTAGCAAGTAGTGCCTGATGATTACAATCAAGTTCAATGGCGAAAAAAAGCAAATTGACGAGAAATCCACAATTGCGGAATTGCTTCGATCGGCAAAAGTAGAAAGCCGCTTCTGTGCCGTTGAACTGAACCTTGAGATTGTTACCAAGGAGCGATACGAGACGACCTGTTTGGTAAATGACGACAAAATCGAGGTTGTCACTTTGGTTGGTGGTGGCTGATATGCCTTTGGTAACCACACCCTCTTTCTCGAGCGGCGGAGACGACGAATCACTCAAGATTGGCACGCACGTTCTCAAGAGCCGCTTGATCGTTGGTACTGGAAAGTACGACACATTGCAGCTTATGCAGGAAGCGTTGGATGCAAGTGGTTCGGATTGCGTGACGGTCGCTGTGCGCCGCGAAAAACTTTATGATCGCGAAGGAAAGAATCTTCTAGACTACATCGACTTGGAGCGGTTTACTTTGCTCCCAAATACGGCTGGATGTTATAATGCGACCGACGCGGTACGTGTCGCAAGACTTGGCCGAGAGATCTTGAAGTCGCTGGAAAACCCTGGAGCTGACTGGGTAAAACTAGAGGTTTTGGGCGATTCAAAATCGATGTTGCCTGACCCAATTGCGACCCTCGAAGCATGCAAGAGGCTGGTGGACGAGGGTTTTCAAGTTCTGTGCTATACCAGCGATGATCCCATTATGGCAGTCCGCCTCAAGGCAGCGGGCGCGGCAAGCGTTATGCCAGCCGGTTCGCCCATTGGAAGTGGCCAAGGCATACTGAACCCAAACAATCTTCGAATTATTCTTGAGTACCTCAAAAGCGATGATCCAACGTATCCAATCATTGTCGATGCGGGA
This sequence comes from Pirellula sp., assembly GCA_043757575.1. GTDB lineage: Bacteria > Planctomycetota > Planctomycetia > Pirellulales > Pirellulaceae > JBKCUI01. Next base: position 1,829 of record JAYVPE010000230.1, on the reverse strand, counting down.
GTTGGCACAGCCAGCGACGTCTCGATGGCATTTGAGTTAGGGGCAGACGGCGTTTTATTGAATACCGCGATTGCGCACGCTCGCAAACCCGTATCTATGGCGTCGGCGATGAAGCATGCGACCATTGCTGGTAGGTTGGCTCACCAAGCAGGACGAATTCCGCGTAGACTTTACGCAACAGCGAGCAGCCCAGAAGAAGGATTGATCACTTCGCGGCCATATTAAGTTGCACGCCATCGCCACGCCATGCTCGCTAAGCTCAAAAACTATTCTTTGCAAGATGTGGGCGTATAGCGGTCTCAATAAGGCACTGTCTAACATCTTTGACTTCCGAATTTCTCGCCACCGAGACGGCCCTCAAGAATTTTTGGCTGAGAGCAAAGGCTACGTCCAAGGGGACTGCTTTTCGGGCAATATATCGGTGGTATTGAAAAGCAATGATCGATTGACGTTCGTTGCTTGCTGGGCACATGCGCGCCGTTACTTGGTCGAGAGCAAGGACTACAAGGAAGAGCGCGAAAAGCTGCTGGACGTGATCCAAGCGTTGTACGACATTGAGCAGCGAGCGGTGAACTATTCGATCGAGGAACGTCACGCGCTTAGGAAGCGTGAATCGATTCCAGTGCTGAATGCAATACGCAGGCATCTAGATCTCTACGATCAGAGCCAGATCTTGCCAAAGTCGGACTTCGCAGGGTGGTTCGTTACATTCATGGCAACTGGGCTGCAAAGCGTCACGACTTAGACGTATGGAAGTACGTGAAGGACGTGTTGGATCAGATGTTGGCCGGTGAAACGGACTACCACAAGCTGCTTCCAGACGTCTGGAAGCAATCGCACCCCGAGGCAGTACGAACGCACCGAGTCGAGGAGCGAAGGGACAAAGCAGAGCGAAAGCAATACGACCGGGCCAAGCGGCGGCTTGCAGCAAAGGAAAGGCGGAACGCGACCGCCTAGGCGACGCACGCCCAAAAACCGACTGGCTGTCGTGTGCGCTTACGCTGGAGTCTATTGGACTTTTTACAGATGCCTCAAGCGATGCTTGCCCGCTTTGCCAGAATCAATTGAACATTGTTCTACCATCCATTCGAGACATTCGAGCTTCTCTCAGCAAGATCGATTCTCAACTCGCAGCAATTTTCCTACAAGAGGAAGTGCTTCGGAAGCAACGTCTTTCGACGACAAGGCAAGCGAGAATCGTGGGCAGGATAAGCATTTTTTTGGACAGCCATAAGTCGCAAAAAACAGAATGACAAAATGGGCGCAAACATTAATGGTTGAGCATAGCGAAGTTGCGGTTGAACTTGACGTAAAAAACCTGACCGTCGTAGCGTTCACCAAGAAAGGTGAGGTTCCGCTGAAAAAGCTCGGAAGTGCAGAGAATTGGTTGGGATGCCATTTGATCGCACACCTTGGTCTACACAAGTGGTTCGTTGAAAACGACCTTCCGGTGCCCAGGATTCTTGTATTCGACCAACCAACTCCGGTTTATTTTGCAAACTATGAAGATATCGATTAAGATGATCCCGAAATCGAAGATCTGAGTGACGACGATCGATACCGTGTTGAGCGAATGTTCAAATTGATCTTTGGGGTCATCGAGGAACTTGCCCCGAAAATGCAACTCATCATTACTGATCATGCTGACTTGCAGTTGCCCTTGGTTCCAAAAAGCGGTCGTCGAAAAATAGCGGAAGGGGCTGAAACTCATTCCTGACGATTGGTATACAGATTAATGCTTATTCCCTATTCTACCGATGCACCGATCTATCACTATCCGATCGCGACGGTCGGGTTGATTGTCATCAATGTTGTTTGCTTCTTTGCGT
>JAYVPE010000229.1:0-6975 GCA_043757575.1 Pirellula sp. | reverse complement strand
ACTCGCAGATTTCAATCGTTGAGACGTCCGTCTGTTCCAAAGAGGCGGGAAGGTCGCATGTGATAGGTGGCAACCCATCCAAGTTTGTGTTTGAATTTAGGACTATTCGATTGGATGAAGAGTGGAGAACGAAATTGAGTGCGTTTGATCGTATCCTGGTGAAGTGCATTGCGGGTCGATTGCAACGTGAATATGGTTACAAAGGATGAATCAACGCTGTATTTCTACCTGTCACTGGCTACGGGTAAAACGAAAAAAACGAAGGCCCACAAGACCAAGGAAAACCGACTACCTAGTCTGACTTCAATTTGTCGCTCATGGAAAATCATTCGATGTTCGCCGATGCAGTTTTCGCAATACTCTGGCAATTGGTCACGATCCAAGTGGTGGTGTGCGCTAGTCGCATCGCAAAACGCTTTTTTCCTGATTGTTCTGGCGCTGAATTGATACTGCATACGTCTGTTCTCTCCATTGGAATTTGCCTTGTTGGACTCTTTGCTGTTGGCGGTATTGGCTTGCTTTATGCTTGGACAGCGATAGGATCGGTTGCCTTTGTCGGTTTCGTCTCGGATTGGCTAAGTTACAGGTATTGGACATGTGGCTCAGGAGGAAATTCGGATCCTAGGGCAATAAACAAGTTCGTTGCATTGTTTTGGCTCTTGGCCTGTTCGATGCTTCTGGGAAATGTGATTGCCAATGGTTTGTTGCGATGGCCCTCCGATTGGGACAATTTGATGTACCATCTGCCATTTATCGATCACTGGATTCAGAATGGGACGCTGGCAGCGACACAGTCGGCACGTTGGTCGATGCCCGCGTCGAGTGAACTTTTGGGACTTTGGTGCGCCATTCCCTTTAGTGGTGATTTTCTGGTTGCGCTCAACAACTTTCCAGTAATAATCGTGCTAGTAGCAGCCTTGATCGAGCTGTCGCGTTCGATGGGTATGACTGGATGGGTTCCGCATGGTTGTGCATTCGTTTGTGTTTGCAACCAAGTGACAATTCGGCAGAGTATTGATGCTTCGAACGATTTGATGGTGGGAGCTTTCTTCTTCGCTGGCTTGGTTTACTTTGGCAAGCTCCAGCAATTGCAGCGAGGTGCGCCCATTCTGTTGGGAGTTTGTATCGGTGTACTGATTGGGACCAAGTACTTTGCGATCGGGTACAGTGTGATTCTTTTGGTCTCAACTGCATTGTGGTTTGCAAGGTCGAACACTTCACTCCGAAACGAGAGAAAAGTTTGGATAGGCTTTGCTGCTGCAATCGCGATGGTCGGCGGGTATTGGTTTATGCGTAACTGCCTGATGACAGGAAACCCGGTTTTCCCGATTGGTTCGAAGGAGTTTGCGGAACGATTGCCCTATCCAGGTATTCACCGAACCACCTTGCTATTCAATATCAAAATGGAGGCTCTGGAGTTGGTTCTCAAATCGGTATGGAAAAACTTGGGTCCTTTGCATGTATTTGCGTTGGCAGCCATTCCTGCAGTATTGATTTGGATTTGTTTCGATCGTGAGGCTAGGGCTCAATACGTTCGAGGTGGATTGATATTGGTATTTTTGGGCTGTGCAGGGATTTTTGTAATTACTCCCATGCTGGTCGAAGACCAGCCTGGAACGATGAACCATCTACGATGGGGTTATACCACTGTTCGCTACGGGCTCAGTTTTTGGACGATCGTTACTCTTATGTTTTTCCTCGGCTTAGACCATCTCTTGCAGCGGCAAAAGATCTCAAAACGTCCATTCCTACGGCGGTTAATTCTACTAGCTGTGCCTATTCAAGTCTGTTGGACAGTCGCAAATATCGAAGTCTTTGATTTAAACCGAACGCTTCTGTCGGTCCTAGTTGGGGGGATTTGGATTGAAGTTCAATTGCTGAATTACTTGCTATCTAGACGCAGTCTGAGGATCGGAATTGGCGTCGCCTCGATTCTTTTCCATGCATGTTTCATAGGTTATCTTTCGAATCGCTGGCATCAAGGTCTAGCAAACCACTTTAATCGGTACAGTCAATCGCAGGTTTTTTCGAGCATTGGCCAAACGCCAAATCGCATCTTGGTTTTGGACGAACGGTCCTATCCATTTTTCGGATCGCGTCGACAAAACTACATTGAACAGCCGATGTTGTTTTATGACGTGAATCATGTTTGGGATGAGGTTGTTGCAGGAAAGCTCGATATTGTGGCGACTCAAAAAGACGCATCGAAAGAAATTGCAAGATATCGGTCGGCTTCGGAAGCCTTGGGAAAAGACACACGATTTTCTGCAATCGGAATCTTCAAAAATGGCGGTTATAGGCTTTTTCGACCAGCTAAGATAGAGAGCACACGATGAAACTCAAGGCATGCTAACGCGCTTTTGATAATGGCTGTACGATTGGGATCGTTTGCCATACTCATTGCAAGGCTCCCTGAAACTTACTGCGGCCAGTTCTAGCGGCTTCGAGTTCCGCCATGATCAGGCGAATTGCATTTTTTTCACCTGAAAGCGAAAGGGAGGCTCCGCATCGATGAAGTTCACGTTGTAGCTGCTCAGCCTGAATTTGGAGCCTCGCCTGTTGGGCAACGAGCAACAAATCGTCGGTTGACCAATTGCCTGAAAAATCAGCAGGGACGGTTCGCGAAGGCCGCCGAAAGGTAGATGTTGGACAAACGAACGATACTCGGTGATGCTTTGCGATGGCCAATTTTACTGCCGGTAACAGGAATTCCAATATACCCACGCAATTCAACAGATCAGACATGACCACAAACACTTCATTATCTCGGGCATGTCCAACGGCAAATAAAATGCTGTCGGCCAATTGAGTCATTCGACCTATTGGTTCTCGATCGCGATTTTCGAAAGGTGCAATGACCGGGACGATCCAAGGTATTCCAGAGCTGTTGAGTAACTCCTGGATTCGCCGAGCAAAGGTGACATCGTCATGGATCATCGCCACTTGTTCGCAAGTAGATAGGCGGTCTATTTCCGCCAAAGCGCCAGAAATTAGAAATCTTTGCCGTCGTCGAACGCGACCCGTTGGCAGAATCGGGAACGCAAAAAACGGAAATTGGTTTACCTTAAAATCCAGAAGCTCAGGGAACCGTTGACTGATCAGACCCCAAGCCGCATCGATCATTCGTTGATTCAATACGCATGGCGGCGGATTTGGGTTTATCGAAAAATCACTGAGCGCACGCAGAAGAATCTGGAACCCCTTTTCTCCTGACATGGGCGGGAGCCGGCGCATTCCTCGTTCGTCGAACAATACGCCTCCAACCGGGTCACCAGCGCTCGTAGCCATTCTTCCGATGCTTGCGGCCACGAACGTCATTTGATCTATCAATCGGAAGCCAAATCCACCTACGCGGCTCGTGCTGGAGCCATCGATCAAAAGCTGCACACGAGCAGGTACCTCCGACTCGTATTGCCGCGTCATCCACTGATCTCGTTTTGCCGAAACTTTCCAAGCGATAGACTTAAAAGGATCACCAGGCGCGTACTCTCTCAATTCAAGCAACTCTGAACCCATGCCCGAACGAAGCAGTCGGTGAACACCATGCCGTGGAATGACATTGGACTTTTTCGTCAAGGATCGGTATTCACCCGCATCAACAAAGGACGGGAGTGCTCGAAACGACTGTTCGCATTGAATGAATTTTTCGATTCGAAAGAGTTGATGTGTGCTCTGAAGCGTTAAGCGGAAACCGGGAAACACAACATTGCCAGCCGCTCGCACACGTGCCGAATAGCTCCATGCGCTTTGTAGATGACCAGGCCCCAGCCTTCTTTGATTCACAACGTCATTATCGGCGCTGTTGATGAAGCTGACGAAATTGCGGATCAGCCAAGATTTCGATGGACGAGTTGTCTTCACGTCCGAAGGCTTTAATTCTAAATTCTCGGGGACCACATCGAGTAAATCGAGAGTCACACCCCACAACCGTATTTCATTGGCCAACTGCACTCGCACCTCAACGGACCGATCAGCCCAAAGCGACCGGTTTGCGCCTTGTTCACCATTGATCGTCCGCAAGGGTTCTAGGAATGGAATTTGAAAACGCACATGCCAAAAAAACAGTAGCCATTCCGATAGGATCCACAGCAACGACGAAAGGGAGAGCAAGCTGAGAACCGTTTGCCCTCGAACCAGCCCGAGAAAAAGCCCAATCATTCCAGCGACTGCAAACAATTGAACGCGGCGTGTCATCGTTTCAAATCCGCGAGAACAGGGACTCGTTGGATAACTTGCTGTATGACCCCATCGATTGTTCGTCCGTCCATTTCGGCTTCGGGTCGCATGATGAGTCGGTGTCCTAGTACCGGGTGGCAAATCGATTGCACGTCGTCATGTGTCACAAACTCGCGCCCATTTAGCAATGCGTGAGCGCGAGCGGCTTTCATCAAGTTGATTGCAGCACGCGGGCTTGCACCAAGCAGGAGGTCTGAATGTTGACGGCTCTCACGAGCAATATCGATGATGTATCTTTTTAGCTCTTCCGAACAATAGACCGTATCGAGTTGGTTTTGAATGCTCATGATCTCCTCTGAGGAACTGATCGCCGTTAGCTTCGGAGTCGGGCGGCTATGGAGATCTAGCATCGCCACCTCATGGTCCCGTTGAGGGTAGCCAACCTTGATTCGAAACAAAAACCGATCTAATTGAGCTTCGGGAAGTCGATAGACTCCCTCCTGTTCGATTGGGTTTTGTGTCGCAAGGACCATGAAGGGTTCCGGTAACGGCAGGGTCGTACCGTCAATGGTAACTTGCCCTTCTTGCATCGCTTCTAACAAGGAGGATTGGGTTCTGGCGGGCGCGCGATTCAGTTCGTCTGCGAGCAACAATTGGCAGAACACAGGTCCCTTTCGCAAAACAAAATTGCTTGTGTTGCGATCTAGCACCTGTATACCCGTGACATCGGATGGCAGCAGATCCGGCGTGAACTGGATCCGTTCGAATCGGATACCCAGTATCGTGGCAAAAGTTCGACAAAGTGTCGTCTTGGCTGTTCCCGGTACCCCCTCGAGAAGCACATGACCACCTGCAAACAGGGCAATCAAGAGTTGGTCTGTTACGTCGGCGAGACCCACTACAATTTGCTGCATTAACTCCTGTGTTCGACTTCGAAGTTCGTTAACTCGTACGGCAATCGGACTGGCTGTAGGCACGAATCAGTTTTCTGGTTGGAATGAGGATAATGCGAGGAAGCTTGAATGGCCCATTCTACGTTGCTCCACCAACTTTTGGGTGACGAAGAGCTTCTCGCAGTTCATGAATTGTTTTACCAAGTCTTAGAAACTCTCTTTCTGAGACCTTCGGCACAAGATTGCTAATCTCGAATGAGCGGACATACTCGAGTTTTTCACGGAACGCCTTTTCATTTGGGATCGCTCCGGAATGGCGAAAACTGGTGGCTTGGTTTTTCCATTCGTTTTCGCCGCTAGTCCCAGAACATTCTTTGCAAAACTCGCGTGCTAAAATAAAGGCAGCAGGCCCGTACTGCAAACTGCGTTGCCTCGAAACCGAATCCATTTCCAACGCGGAAACGTGCGGCATAATGGGCTGGCGTTTTAAGGTCGTCGGAATACGGCGTAGCACGTAAATCAAAATCAATATAACAGCGGCTGCAGAAATCATCACCCATACGGCGATGCTATAGAGTCTAGCATTCACGGGTCGCGGCTGATTGGCCATGGCTTCGTTCAATATATTTGAGTTCGCGATACTCTTTAGAACATGGTTAGCGATGAGCAGTTTCGTTTCAAGATCGGATTTAGGCAGGTCCTGGATGCTTGGCAGCGATTGCCCGTTGGTCCGGTTCGAACTAATCTTTGGCGTTGGCGGTTGTATTCTGTCAATGTAATTAGATAAAACCCGTCCGTCGGCGATAAACGACATGTGTGTTTTTTTTCCGCGGCCGAGCAAATCGGAAACCCGAATAGCAAACGTTGAGTTGTCGCCATGCCATAACATTCCATTGGTAAGTACGCTCGTATCCGCAATAGCGAACATTACACCTGCATTCTGCTCGCTTCTATTGCCAACTACGATTAGAGGCTGTTCGCTACTTGCTGGCGGCAAACATTCGACAGGCAAAGATGCAATGACTTGCCAACTAAGACCGTCGACAGTGGAACTCTTAGGAGGCAATGCGAGCCATGCCGTCCGATTGGATACGATCTCGTTGACGCCCTGCATCGACGGGTGCGAAGCATCGATGTTCAGGATTCGAACGCAGTCTTTGAAATCGAGGTACCGGTCATCCGCACGGGTGGAAACAACTGGACCTGCTTTAATCTCTACGATGCCGGCCATCCTGCGGGGTTGATCGGATGCAAGCAGAACGTTTCCGCCTCGGCTTACAAACTGAACGAGACGGCCCCCTATGTCGCTTGGCAATCTCCTCATATCGCCGGTCACAACGATGACCGAATTCGAGGGTGATTCGAGCGAAGACTCAAGCGATTGCATTATTGTCATGCCGCGTTCTTCCAACAGCATTTGGAAAAGTTCTAATCCGACGTACCATCTCATTTCGTTCGGTTGAATGCTTTGCTGTGATTGAACAGAAGTGCATTGCAATAAGACAAACAAAGCGATGATGAATCGTCGAACAGTGCAACTGAAACTCATATCGCTTAGCCCCTGCATTGCTTCAGGGCGACTTTCGCGTCTTCGATTTGATCGATACTAAGCTGATGCGTAACTGGGAAATACCGAGCTTGTTCGTAAAGTACAGAAAGTGTGCGAATAGGACCCGTCAGCTCCGGCAAAGAGTCCTCAAATCGCGAGGTGACAACACCACAGGTCCACCACGCTTGAGCCGATTGAAGTCGCCGTTTAGCAATAGCATGAAACGCTCTAACGACATCGTCACGCGTCCGAATCTCATCAATTTTCGGTGCTAATTGAGCCTCTAGTATTTCTCTTCGTTCTTGTTCCGAACGCACTCGGTATCGCAAAACAAGAAAGGCAATTGCACAAGCGACG
>JAYVPE010000228.1:0-26165 GCA_043757575.1 Pirellula sp. | reverse complement strand
CGAAACGACAGAATCGCGTTGAATGAGCATTCTACGACCCAGGATTTTGACGCATCCACCAGGAACAGGTTAACAGCCATCGAACTTGTCATTTAATTGCTGATGAATTGCTTCGATGGCTCGTTTGAGCTGATGCCAATGTACAAAGGCCATATGGGTATCCATTACTTCGCAGTCAACTCGATCAAAGCCCTGCTCGCTTATTTGAATCGAATCATCTAAAGCAAACATTCCGACGTCGCCACAGTCCTCGCCTTCATAAAGGGCCTTGTCGTTTATTGGTGCTATGTGCTCCATAACGCGATTTACGACCCAGACGGCTGCACATTCGGAATCATAGCAATCTACAATCCCTCGAATTGAACCACTTTGAACATAGAACTTCGCCATTTGTACTACCCCTGTTGGTCTGCGAATTGGACGGTCATAAAAGTCCACAACCATTTCGCAAGCCTGGTATCGTATTGGCAACTGCTTTGGCTGAGACAATCGTTGTATCGCCGATGCGTTTGACACGACCGGTCACGCCGAACGTGTTTTTAGGATAGTCGTGGGAATATTTCGGGAAAACCGCAGTTCTTAAGCTCGGAAATCAGGTGGATTCTTGAGTTTGATGGTGCGCACCCTCTATACTGCTAGCTGAACGGAATTCAACCGGTTCGGTCCAATCATGGCAGACTGTTTTTGCGACATAGCAATTGCGAACGGTCAGCACAGGTTCGGACTTTGAATCAAGTCCCCATTGGTTGCCTCAAGGCGATACCATCCATTATGAGCATATCCCAGACAAAGAACCGCATTGCAATTCCAACCTCGTTGGTATCACAGCTTGCTAAGTTTCGCAACCGAGTCTGGACGATCAAGATGCTGGAGGCAACCGGCATCGCATTGTTCTCAGTCTTTTTTGGCGTCTTGTTTGTATTTGCGCTAGATCGGATCTTTAATTCGCCAGCCTGGATTCGGGCAGTGGTATTGCTGATAGCGACCGCGGGTGTCTCTTCGATTCCAATTTGGTTTCAGAAATGGGTCGTCCGAGTTCGTTCCGCAGAATCGGTCGCCAAGCTTTTAGGTCAACGAATGCCAGCCGTTGGAGACGCATTGTTAGGTGCGATCGAATTATCTCAAAGCGACTCAGAACAGCTCCGATCACCTGCACTTTGCAAAGCCGCTTTGAAACAAGTTGCCGAGGATTCTGCCAAAAGGGATTTTTTAGTGGCGACACCATTGTCGCGACATCGAGCATGGGGATCGCTTGCAGCCACTGGGATCGCACTCGTGACCGGAATGTGGTTTCTATTCCCCGATGCAATTTCTAACGCATGGGCTCGATTTGCAACTCCATTAGGAAACATCCCCCGTTATACCTTTGCAGCGATCGAACCACTTCCTATGAGAGTGATCGTGCCGCATGGTGAGTCTTTCCCAATTTCAATCAAGTTGGCTACTGGCTCCGCCTGGAACCCAATCAAGGCGACAGCAACCATTGGGGATCAAGCAGAGTTGGAATCGAAGTTGCAAAATAAAGGATATGAATTTGAGTTTCCACCACAAATCGAGTCGGGAACACTTTCTCTTTCAATCGGAGATGCAACACCTAGCGTAAAGATTGAACCCAAGCTGCGACCCGAACTCGAACGCATTCAAGCCAGAGTTGAACTACCTAAGTACCTGCAGCGAGAACAAGTGCTAACCAAGGATGTTCGAGGCGGCGGACTCTCAGTCGTTTCTGGATCGCACGTGGCATTTGAAGCAACAGCGACTCGTAGCCTTGCTTTCGCAAAAGTTGACGGCCGCGAGATTTCGGTTCAAGACCAGTCGTTTAGTCCGCCGACTGAGCTGATGCACGAATCCCGTAAGATTGATTTCGATTGGACGGATTTGTACGGGCTATCCGCAAAGTCCCCGTTTTCCATCAACGTAACAGTCCGCCACGACGAAGCACCGGCAGTGTTCTCGGATGGGCTGCCGAGATCACGCGTTCTGCTGGATTCAGAGCAATTGCAGTTTACTATCCGCTCCGTTGATGATTTTGGCGTAAAGCACATTGGAATGGAGTGGCGCACAGCCGAGGGCTTCTTAGGCACGGATCCAATTCAAGGGGAGTTAATGCTTTCTGCGGGCAATCCGACGGCTGAAACTTTGGATGCAATGGCAGTCTTTCAGGCAACGGTCCTTAGAATTCCTGCACAACCGATTGAATTGCGAATGTTTGTCGAGGATTTTTTGCCAGAACGCGGTCGCGTTTATTCGACTCCGCATTTGTTGTACATTTTGACCCCGAGCGATCACGCAGTTTGGGTTCTAGAACAATTGAGCAAATGGCAACGCGAATCGTTGGAAGTCCGCGACCGAGAACTGCAACTACTCGATACCAATCGAAAAATTCGTGACCTATCGGAAGACGAGCTCAATCATGAAGATACGCGTCGCAAGATCGAGCAGCAAGCTTCTGCGGAACAAGCCAACGGGCGCCGGCTAAAGAACCTTACCGGTCGCGGCGAAGACCTTCTTCGGCAAGCGGCCAGAAACTCCGAGATCGGCGTTGGCCATTTGGAAAAATGGGCCGAGATGCATCAAATTCTGAAAGACATTGCGGCCAATCGGATGCCATCCGTGGCGGATCTTCTTAAGCAAGCCAGAGACGAAAAGAAAATTACCAAAGCGAGATCCGGACAACAATCGAAATCGGGACCGACCGTTGGGCAGAGCAAAGATTCTTCAAGTAACGCGGCAGACGCAGCTAAGACCGATCCTCAACCGCCACCCCCTCAAGGCCCGACGATCGCGGATCGCGAATCCTCGCAGCAACCACCCATCGAAGCAAAAGATCCAAGCCAAACTCCGAAGAAGGCAGGTGCGTCACCGCTGCGATTACCTACCACTACTGTCATGGGGAAACCGCAATCCAAAAAGCCTGGCGAAGAAGAAGATAGCCCAGAGCCCGAGGAGAATAAGGTTGAGGAGGCCGTTCGCAAACAAGAAGAGTTGCTCGCAGAATTTGATAGAGTTGCAGAAGAGCTCAACAACCTAATGGCCAATCTTGAGGGGAGTACCCTCGTCAAACGACTCAAAGCAGCGTCGCGTGAACAAATGCAAATTGCCGATGCAACCTCAGGAGAAATCGACGAAGCGTTTGGTTCAAGCTTAAAGCGACTCAAAAATGACCAGCAGGTGCGAATCAAGCAGTTAAAGACTCGCGAAGAAAATGCATTGAACAACGTTGGCTTGATCATCGATGACCTTGAAGCGTTCCATGAACGACGCCCTTTAGTCAAATTCCAAAGTGTGCTCGATGAAATGAAGAAAGAGGATGTCCTCGGTGGAATCCGACTCCTATCCAATCGAATTTTGGAAGCACAGGGGATTGCGATCGCAGAAGCAGAATATTGGTCTGACACAATGGATCGTTGGGCCGAAGACCTTGTCGACCCAGCTTGTAAGGGAGAGTGCAAAGGTAGCAAATCCAAAAGCTCTCTGCCGCCCTCGATTATTCTTGAGGTCATGAAAATCCTTGAGTCAGAAATCAATCTGCGAGAGCGGACGCGAGTTGCGGAACAAGCTAAACCGGTATCAGAGAATGAAAAATATTTGGAAATGGTGGACGAGTTGGCGACTACGCAAATGGAACTACAGGAGCGGATCGTGGCCGTTTGCAAGAAGATTGAGGAACTGCCGGATGCTCAAAATGAGTTTGGGAAGGAGATCGGACTGATGAATGAAGTCGATCGTGCGATGGTCGATTCTGCAGAAATCTTGGATCGACCCGACACGAGCAAGATGGCGATTGCGGCTGAGACTGAAGTCATTGAACTGTTGCTTAAGAGTAAACGCATCAATCCGAAGAGCGGTGGTGGCGGTGGTGCGGATCCAGGCGGTGGCGGTGGCGGTGATACGCAGGACGCGGCAATCGCATTGTTGGGACCAGGAATCAACGAAAAGGAAGCTCGAGAAGACCATGGAGTTCAACAGTCCACTGGAACTTCTGGATCTACTTTTCCTGAAGAGTATCGCCAGGGGCTGGATGAGTATTTTCAGAGACTCGAGCGCAAGGCGTTGCCGTGAGTCTTTCTTGCATTCGGCTCGGAAGGAGTCTCGCCATCCCAAGGATAGTACTCCCAACCTCAATACTTTGCCTTAGCGTAGGGCTAGTAATCGTATTTCTATTGCCCGGATCTTTACTAGCCCAGCAGCGGAGGGTCATTGGGAATAGGTTGGATTTGATCGTCGATCCGCGAATGGTTGGGATCCTACCTGGTTTTCAAGGACCGGTCGCGAATTCGAAACCTCAATTGCTTAGACAGGTACGAGGACTAATTCAAAATGAGCTGTCGATCATTTACGAACAGTGTGGTTTAGAGCAAACGCAACAGCAGATGTTAGTCGATTTGGCTGAGAATGAGTGGAAGGTAAAAACCAATGCGTCGATTATCAAAAGTACGCAAGAACATGTTTACGGAACGGTCGATTTAGATGGCTTAACTGAGCGAGTCATCAGAACTTGGCTGGAATCGGTCGCCACCACCGATCAGTTGAGCAAGTACGACGAGGAACTTGCGGACAGGATGCGATGGCGACAGAAAGCGCTTATCAGTAAAGTCCTGGATTCGCTCGAGGCTAAATTGAATCTTAGCGGTATCCAACTGGAGCAAATCGAAGCGATCTTGAATGAAAAGTGGAAAGATCGTTGGTACCGTTCCTTGGAAGCAACTTTCGAGAACTCGTCGTTACTACCGGACATTAAAACAAGCTGGATATCGCCTATTCTTTCCGATGCGCAAAAAGCGGCACTAGTCACACGTGATACGCAGACCAGATTTGGTACGCCCCTAGGCTCATTAGATTTTCCTTCAATGGCAATCGAAAATCGATTCCACATTGGGCCGACTAAAAGTGCAGATTCGATTGAGCTGGAGCCTACCGAAGTCGAAGTGAGGGCGGTCGATGCAAAAAAGCCTTAACGCCTCGTTTCGAATAGCCTTGTTCCAGTCTCTTGTTACTAGATCTTGGCGTTGCATTGCTATCTGCACATTGCTTTTTTGGTTTATTGAGTGGAGTTCGATATCGAGTAAATCGTTAGCTCAAGGTATTCCGATAAATAGAGTACCTGAGGACGAAGAGGACCAAGAAGCAGCAGACGCAGCGGCACTGCGCGGGGCGTTGCCGCGAATGAATCGACAGCAAATGGAGGAGTACATGTACGGTTCATTAGGAGGTTCCAAAGCAGCATTTCACAAGTTGAAACGTGAGAGCATTCGCAGAGAGTTGGATCGAGTAAATAGCATTTGCACTCTTTCCGAGGATCAGTGGAGTAAACTGAACGAAGCCATTGAAGTTGATATTCAGCATATTGAGAGCCGAATCACCTCATTGTTAAGTGGCTATGACGGCAAAATGACACCACAAGTGTTACAGGACATGCAGCAAAAAGTTTGGCAGTTTGCATCCTCGTTAGAGTCCAACACGACCGATCACTACGCGATATGGCATAAGGTTTTGAAATCCCAACTTACCACTGAGCAATCGAAACAGATCGAATCCGATGACGCAAAAAAACAAACTAACAAAGATCGGACGATTTATCTGAAGCACCTTTTGAGTTTTCAACGTAAAGTGGGATTGAGTTCCAAGCAACGACTGAAGCTCGAAGAATGGCTCAAGCGAGAGGAAAATCGACACTTAGATTTCCGAAGCATTTGTGCAAAACTATCTGACTCAGCAGATGTCGCCGAGTTTCTAAACCCAGCTCAAATGAACGCTATCGAGGAATCATTGACCATTCCTGTGGTTATACCTTTACCGATGCCTGCACCTTTTTTACGGATGCGATTGATTAGACCTGTACCCGCTATGCAAGTTCCCATTAAATGAGAGATTCAATTGCAGTCTCTAGTGATTCACACGGCTGGCCTGCCACGCGCTACTCTCGTTCCCCAGCTCCAGTTTCGGAACACAATTGTTTCGCAAACTTCTTCGAAAAACTCGGGCGATGGTTTGTGCTAGTTGTGTGTGTCTGCTCCTCAGCGCAGGTGGCTAATGCTCAACCGCCTCGGCGCGATGGTGGCGCTGTGCAGGGCCAAGCGGTCTCACGTGACGTTCGGGAAATGTACGATCGAGGGCTAAGTTGGCTAACGAATAACCAAGACGAAAACGGGACTTGGAAATCGACTGGGGGCGAGGGAGGCGGTGCTGGTGGCACTGGGCTCGTTTTGATGGCATATCTTGCATCCGGCGAAGATCCGAACTTCGGTCAGTACAGTACACCAGTACGAAAAGCGATTCAAGCACTCATTCGAGATCAGAGTCCTACGACGGGATTTTTTGGCGGCAGCATGTATCACCATGGCTTTGCAACGCTTGCGATTGCGGAAGCCTACGGGGCGGTCGACGAACGCAACTTCTGGCCAGAAATCACGGACAAGAAACGCATTCGCTCGATTGGACAGTCACTTGAATTAGCGGTTCGAACATCGGTCACTAGCCAGAATAAGAACCGAGATGGGGCATGGAGATATTCTCCAGACGGGACGGATGCGGATACCTCTGTTGCAGGTGCAGTCCTAATGTCCTTGCTGGCTGCGAGAAATGCAGGAATTGAAGTCCCAGACAAGAACATCGATCTTGCGATTAAATACTTCACAGGGATGACTTCGGACAACGGACAAGTCGCCTACGCGGGCGGAATGGGCGGGATGGGAGATTCGCCTGCTCGAACCGCGATTGCATGCTTAGTTTATTCCATTGCTGGCCGAAAGGACTTGAAGCAATACAAGGCAACGGCGGCGCTATTGAAAGCAAGTGACTCCAATCTAGTTGGCGATCACTACGGCGAGTACACTGCCTATTACAAGGCACAAGCTCTCTTTCAAGCGGATAGTAACGCTTGGGAAAAGTGGAACAAAAATCTCATCGTTGAGCTTAAGCAGAAACAGAAGTCGGATGGCCATTTCGAAGGGAATTTTGGACCGGCTGTTGCAACCTCGATGTCATTGTTAGCTCTTGCGCTCAACTTCCGTTTTTTACCTATTTATGAACGATAGATCAGCGAATTCGTTTTGATATGCAATCTTTAAAACAGGCATTTGTTCTCATTGCGGTGATACTGTTGGCTAATCTTTGCCGAGCAACCGATCCGATTGATTACAGCAAGTTGGATACGGACAAGTTGTTTGGTAAGCTCCAGCTCGTCGGCGGTGATGTCTACCGTGGTGAGTTTGGAAACTCAGAGGACGCCTACGGTTCATTAATATGGCGATGCCCTTCTTTTGTTTCGGACTTAATCATTCCGTGGAGCGCCGTCGAAAACGTAGTCCAGCCGCCGATCCGACATAAGAAAAGCGAATTTGGAAGTGAACCGCAATTCATTGTCGAATTGCAAAACGGTGAAGCCATTACAGGCAAAGTCACTGATATTAACGAACGCTTTATCGAGTTGGATAGCCAACTGGCTGGCAAAAAGCAGTTTCCGATCACACTGGTTCGGAGCATACTTCGTACCGCCGCGACCGTCGATTCCGACAACGGAGAACTCAAGCTTGCGGATTGGAAACAGATAACGCCGGCGATCAAAAAGGGTGGCCGTGGCAACTGGTTTGATGGACTGGGGTCTTACGATACCGAAACCGCGGGTACTGTTATTTCTCAATCTGTAAATTTCCCTGACTTGGCAGCGATCGATGTGAATGTCTCATGGCAGTCCACTAGTCCGAATTGGATCATTCAGATCGGTGAGCCACGCAAACTGGAGATCCATGTTCGCAAGCCGGAGAATCGGAACACGCTGTCCGTTACCGTTTTGGTTGAGGACGAAACCACAGCGGACATTGCCACAGCTCAACTACCGTTGGATGGCTCCAATGCGATTTCATTAAGAGTGCTTTGCGATTCGGTTCGAGGCCGATTGGTAGTCATGCAAAACGGGAATGCGATTGCGCAGTTACGATTGAACAAGAGTCTTCGATTGACTGGCCGCCAGAGCATTTTGTTCACCAATAACGTTCCTGGACGCCTATCACTGAGATCACTCAAAATTTACAGATCCGTTTTTTCTTCGCCAGTATTACTCTCAAAAAGCAAAGAACCGTCAGATACTAGCAACATCAAATCGCCGGAAACATTGTTGCAAAATGGGGAGACGTTCGTTGGACAGCCAACAGGATTCGATTCCGCCTTGAAAACGTTTGGTTTCTCGACAACGGCTGAGATTCTCGGACGGGTGTCGCTTGATCAAGTGGACCGAATCGAATTTCCGGCAACAGCGGACGATGCGTTCAGATCGGCGGCGAAAAGACTCTATTCCATCCAATTGTGGTCGGGAGCTCGTTTTGTTGGGCAGTCGATTTCCTTCCAGTCTAATCAACTCAGTGTCTATCTAGTAGAATCGCAAACCACGGTTCAAATCCCAAATGATGAGGTCATGTCAGTCGGGCAAAACGGACCGATCCAATCCGATTCTGTTTCGAAGGAAGCGAATAGCTTTCAGGATTTATCGATGCGATTCATATCCCCGTGGGTTGTCTCCTCGGGCAAAATTGTTGCTCTCGATCCAACCGCCCAATCGAGGATCAAAAAAATCCATTTTCGTACTTTGAACTGGAAGCCGTCGAATGCTTTGTTCCCCGTTGCGATTGCCGCTGGCGTGACCGGAACGATAGAGCCTAGCGCGACCAATACGAAAGTCGACAAGCTTATTAAGCCCAAGCCAAGCGCTGACTTTGGTCGAACGCTTGAAAAGGAAGAGCCATCGCTCTTTCTTAAGAGCGGCGATTGCTTTCCAGCCGACATTCGGAGTGTTAAAGACGGAGAGATGATCTTTCAATCGACATTGTTCTCGTCGAACAAGATCGATGTTGAAATGGTTCGCGGAGTTCGAAAACTGGCGTACACGGGAACCGAAACGATGGAAAAAGGGAGTCGTAAGCGATTGCTGACACTGCCTCGCTCTCAACGAAACAACCCACCTACACACTTGATTGTTTCACGCGAAGGTGACGCAATCCGTGGCCAATTGCGTAGCATGGATGTCGACGAAATTACTTTGGAGGTTCGAGGAGAAGAACGCAAAATCCAAATGAAGAATGTCGCAGAAATCATATGGCTTCAAGATGCACCCGAGATCGTTCCAATCGGACAGGATTCTCCCACGAAAGATGCCGTGGCGGACTCAAAAACGGCAATGGATGAAACTGTGATAAGCGACTTAAGGTGTCAAGCGATGGATAATTCAGGTACGCGGATTAGTATTGTACCGGATCGGGTCGAGGGAGATATCTTGTACGGTCAACACCCGCAATTGGGCGATTGTCATGTCGACCTGTCTAAGGTATCCAAAATTGTTTTGGGCGAAGCGATCGCGGATGATGCCAAACGCAATCGATTTGGCAAGTGGACTCTACAGAATGCACCCGATCCCAAGTTCGTAAACGATTTGGACTCACCAGAGGCGGATGGCGGCATCGCACCCGATTCACTTCAGGCCCGGATGATTGGTATCGCTGCCCCTGATTTTGAATTGAAAAAACTCGATGATTCCTTGCTTAAGCTTTCGGACTTGCGAGGGCGAATTGTTGTTTTGGACTTTTGGGCGACATGGTGTGGTCCGTGCATCGCTTCCCTACCCAAGATTACCGAGTTGGCTCAGCAGTATAAAGGTGCAGAAGTTGACGTCATTGCGGTCAATATTGAACAAACGTCAGCCGAAATTCGAGCCTTATTGGATAGGTTGAAAATCAACCCGGTTGTTGTTTTGGACTCAGACGGTGCAGTAGCGCGAGCCTATCAGGCTCAAGCGATCCCGCAAACCGTGATTATCGATCGCGACGGGAAAGTAAAACATGTCATCGTCGGGGGCGGAGCTGCGACGGAAGCTAAAATCCGAGATTCACTCGACAACTTGTTGAATCTAAAGCTTTAGACAAGATGGTAAATAGAATTCGACTCGGAAAGGACGGTAGGAATCTGTGGCAAGTAAAATCCAGGGGACCGTAGTTCAAGTCAACTCGGACGGTGATTTGATCACCGACATTGCCGAGGAGCAATTGGTTGGTGTTGGACGGACAACTGAAACCAAGATCGTGGTAGACAATGAGCATGAAACGTACGGTCTGTTCGATTCTAACCACAATCAGCCTTCGATGACACTCATTGCAATTGTCGAGCCACAACGAACGCTTAGACTGCATCTCGTCTCAGATTCGGCCGCGATGATGCTAGGAGTGAACGAAGGAGCAAGTGTAGAAGTCCGCTGGTAATAATAGCTTGAGGACTTCCCGAACGCTTGAGGACGTTTTCGACCAAGGTCGAAAAGCATTTCAACGACATGCTCGATAACTGGCAAAAAAATTAGTGGCAAAAAAATAATACAATTCACCACAACCCCCTTCCCCACATTTTTTTGCCACCCATTTTTTTGCCACCCATTTTTTTGCCATGCCCATCACGACTTCCATCCCAATCAAGCGACTATCGCAGAAAGACTTTGGAGAGATTGCGTATGAAGTGATGAAGCATACATTCAAAATCCATAACGAGATCGGTCGCTTCTTTGACGAGAAGATCTACAAACGGCTCCTTGCGGCTCGTATGCCAGGCGTGACGCTCGAAGCCTCAATCGACGTCCGATTCCAATCGTTTCATAAGCAGTATCTCGTTGACGTCCTCGTCGCCGAAGGTGGAATCTTCGAGTTTAAAGCAATTGAGAAACTGACCGGTCGACACCGGGCTCAATTGCTGAACTACCTCCTGCTCTGCGATCTCGCGCATGGCAAACTGATCGACGTCCGGCCAGAGTCCATCGAGCATGAGTTTGTGAATACGCAATGGCGCTTCGCCGATCGACTCCAATTCGAAATCAACTGCGAGCGATGGATTTCGACTCTTCCAAACGCGAACCATATTCAGGATTATCTAATTGCGTTTCTCAATGATGTAGGTTCAGGGCTAGAAACATCACTCTATCAAGAAGCGATCATTCATTCCTTAGGAGGCCATGAAAAGACCGATTCCGAGATTCAGGTCACGGTCGCAGGTCAAAATGTCGGTCAACAAAACATGCCCATGCTGTCCAATCACATCGCTCTCAAAGTCACCAGCCTCGACCGATCCATCGACGCTCACGAGCTTCACAGCCGCAAACTACTCGCGCATACCGATCTCCAAGCCATGGCTTGGATCAACATCACCCTAAAACAAATCACTTTCACCACACTCACGAAATAGACCCCCCTCCCATTTTTCTGCCACAAATTTTTCTGCCAAGAACGGATTTGGCAAAAAGATTAGTGGCAAAAAGATAAAGTAAAAGAAATATCGCTAAGAAATCTACGAAGTCCGACTGACCAACTAACGAACCACGAGAGAATCATGACTCAATCCACATCAAGACTTCAATTCAATTCGGCAAGAATGCGCGTTGTATCCTTCGTCGGCATATTACTGCTGATGGCTATCGTTGTGTTACCCTTTTGTCTTGCAGAGGAGAAGTCCACCAAGATGCTTCGTCATATAGTGATGTTCAAATTCAAAGACACTAGCAGCAAGGACGACATTCAGAAAGTTGTCGATAGATTTCGTTCGCTGAAAGTGTCCATTCCCCAGGTTGCAGCGTTCGAATTCGGTACTGACAACAGCCCCGAGGGGTTAGCCAACGGATTTACGCACTGTTTTCTTGTGACGTTCAAGTCCGACGCGGATAGGGAAATTTACTTGCCACACCCCAAACATAAAGAATTCATCGAGATCCTAAAACCTCACCTCGATAAAGCGCAAGTAGTCGACTACTGGGCTTCGGAATGAATAGTTTTGAAAACAACTCTGCTCAATACGGCGTAAGGCAGCTTAAGCTACTCGCGTCAACGAGTCCGTCACCGACTTTGAACCGGAATCCTATGCAAAAATCAGTTTACACTTCAATTTCCGTGGCGATTCTTTCGACGTTCATTTTCGCCACAGATGTGCGTTCGGATGCTTTTACCAAACTGGAGCTGACGAAACTCGAAGCGGTGCACCGTGCCATTGAGGGCTTGAAGCCTGAATGGAAAACGTTGCAGAGAGTTGGTCCCCTTTACGAACATCGCGCGAATCTGCATGTCCACTCGCACTGGTCCCACGATAGTCGGGGAACCATTGACGAGATCGTGTCGGCAGCCAAGGCAACTGGGACCAGCGTACTCCTGTTCAATGAGCACCCCGCAGATCACTACGATTTCTTCACGGAGGGCCATCAGGGAGTTAAGGACGGCGTGTTGCTCATTCCAGGAGCTGAGTCGCAGGGCTTCCTTGCGTTTCCAACAATGAGCCTTAGTGGTATGAACACACCGACACCAAAGGATTTTTCAGATGTAGTCCGAAGCCGCGGCGGACTCATTTTTGTTTCGCACCTCGAGGAGCGAATGGATTGGAACATTCAAGGCATCACGGGCGTGGAAATCTACAATACACATGCTGATTTCAAAGATGAAAAGAAAATGATAGATGCGATGCGCAATCCTTTGTGGTTGTTGAAAGCGTCCGCAATGGTTCACAAGTATCCCCAAGAAGCGTTTTCCGCACTTCAAGACTACCCCGGCGACTACTTGAAACGTTGGGACGAACTCTGCGCTATCGCTCCGCATACCGGCGTGTCGGCGAATGATGCGCACCAGAATGTCGGCATGGTCGCATATTGGGTCGATGGAGACAAAGCGAGAATCGAAGACCCATTGGGAAAGTTGCTGATCGAATTACCATTGGCGGCAATTCCAGGCAGCAATGAGCTGCGACAAGGTAAACAGGTCGGCGATGAGTTGTTCCGGTTGCTCTTGGATCCTTATTTAAATAGTCTGCGACATGTTGGCACGCATTTGCTGCTAACCGAGTTCAGCGAAAAAGCAGTTCGTGAATCGCTCGAATCAGGAAGAGCGTTCGTTGCCTTTGATTGGCTCGCGGATTCAACTGGCTTCGATTTTGCAGCCCACGCCAGCGGGCAGCGATATGAAATGGGCAGCCAACTTGTTTTTTCAAACGGTTTGAGCCTTCAGGGGCAGGCTCCGCTTCCTGTCTATTGGCGGCTACTGCATAACGGTAAACTTGTCGAGGAATCCACGGGCCGAACAATGCGATTCCCGGTCTCACAACCTGGAAATTACCGAGCCGAAGCCTGGCTTGATATCGACGGTGAGCGCATGCTCTGGATTCTTTCGAACCCATTGTACATCGCGCCCTAATGTGACTTCACTTTTTGCTTTCCAGTGCAATAACATTCCTACCTATCCATCTTATGAAACTAAACACATTATTCCTCTGTTCTCTCCTACTTATCCTAACTCGCTTTGACAACGGAATCGCATACCAAGGATTTGCGGCGGATCCGATCTTTAAGGCCGGAGCTGCTAAGCGTGACATCACCCCGCAGGAGCCGGTGCCCATGTGGGGATATGGCGAACGGCATGCCCAGCTAAGCAACGGCACTCTCGACCCGCTCCAAGCGTCGGTCGTCGTTATCCAAGCAGGCGGTCGCAAGCTCGCCATCGTCGGTCTCGATCTCGGTCGCTCGCCTTCGGAGCAATCGCTCCAAAACATACGCGATCGCATCCAATCCGAAGCCGGAATCGAGCATTCGTTTATAGCTGGATCGCACACGCATCACGGACCTGTGCTGGAACTAAGTAACGAAAAAGGCAAAGGAAAAGGTCGCTTCGACGCGGCGATCCGCTACTACCAGCAACTCGAGGACGCCATCGTCGCCGCCATCGTTGAAGCCGACAAAACACTCTCGCCAGCGAAGCTAGCGACAGGTGCAAAAGACATCGATGGATTCAACCGCAACCGTCACACCAAACTGCAACCTCCGCCTGTAGATCGTTCCCTGGGGGTCCTGCGACTCGATGACGCCGCCACTGGAAAACCGATCGCGGTCCTCGTCAATTTCACTGGCCACCCGACCAGCATTTCGGCTAAGACGCTGGAGTTTTCAGCCGACTACGTTGGTGCGATGAAGGCGACGGTCGAGAAGGATTTTGGCGGCACTGCCATCTTCATGCAAGGTGCCTCGGGAGACCTCTCTATAAATAAAGGGGCGCATGGTGATCACCTAGGATTCGGCCAAGCGCTAGGTGAGGAAGTGGTGAAGCTCGCTGCATCGCTGCAGCCTCAGGTGGTCGAAAAGCCTTCACTGGAAGTCAAAGAAGAACGATTTCAATTTGACTCTCGCACGGACTTAAGCAATCCGATGGTTCGCGTCGCTTATTCAGTGGCGTTCTTTCCCGAATTGGTCGCAAATTTTATTGAGGAATATGAGCACGGTGTTCGCCCTCGGCTGACGGTAGCACTACTCAACGGAGACATCGCGATGGTCGGTGCTTCGGGAGAGTTTTTCTGCCAGCACGCTATTCGGTTGCGCGAGCGGGCACGAACTGGGCAACTCTTCTTCTTCGGCTATTGCAATGGCTATCACCAATACTTCCCAACCATAGAGGCTGCGGCTGAGGGGGGCTATGGTGCGGATAGCCAAGTTGCCCCTGCTGCAGTGGGTGCGGGCGAACAAATGATGAACGCAGCGCTGATATGGTTATTTCAAATGCAAGGCAAATTGAAGTGAAACGCAAGCGAAGAAATAAGCTCGGGGCCGCTTCATCACCCGTTGGTGAACTTGGACGTTTCGACTTGATTGTTGGCGAGTGGATCCAAAACGGTCCCGGGAATCCCAAAACTCATTCGGCTGTCGACGTCGGGTAACTTTGACCCTCAGTTTCAGACGACGCAATGACCGTTAATTCCGAATCTGAACTAGTTGGAACCGAACCTTTAACTTTTGAGACAAAGCCCTTGAGTCCATTAGCCGGGGCGGTCGGTAGGGCTACCACTGTCGATTGAATGCTTTTCAAATTGGATGGCGATGGCGACTGTGGACTTGGGGTAGTCGTCACCGCAGATTTTACCTGCTGTGTTGCGGACGCTGGCCATCTGTTCGCATTCGTTCGAATTGGATTCGCCGAGGCTTCGATTCTTTCAAATTTCCCACCGGGCTGCTGACTTGAACCAACCACTTCGTTTGTTTGCGAAGATGGATTTGGAGTCATGTGCATGGGTTTGCGCCGAAGTTGCGATACGTCGCGAAGCGGCTCAAAAATAGCGTTGACCGGCGTCCGTTGCAGAGGCAGGAACGGGGACTCGATCGGAGCAATGGAGGATGGAATGGACGGCTTCAATGCCGTTGGAGTCAGCCCACTCGGACTATTTGAATGAGCAACGGGCATGTCTCGTTGGATTGAAACCGGGGATTTGTCCAGTTGTTGGCTCCTTTTTCGATCTCGCTTTTTGCTTTTTCCAGTCTTCTTTGTGGTAAAGTCGGCCGGGGCGAGCGACCTCGAAGCGCCACCGATTTCGGAGTCTGCAACCTTCTTCGATTTGCTGTCTCCCATCTTTGTCGATGGAGCACGCGTTGGCCTAGTTTTTTGTTCAGACCGTTTTGTTTGGCCTCGGATATACCAAGTTATTCCGACGACTGCCAATGCAATCGGCAGCAACCACCACGGACTAAAGCTGGTCGATCCATTTCCAGGTTGTATGTCTAAAAGTGGTGAGGGATTCAGTCCAGTTTGGGCAATTAGCATTTGAATGAATAACATCATCTTATGGAGCCAAAGTCACGTTTGGAAACGGGCTGTATACTTGGAGAAGACTCATAATTCTATTTGTCGGATTGCCACTTGTGAATAGGTTTGGCTGTTTTACCAATAAGGTGACCACGCCGATGGTCGCGTTTAACTGGGTACTTGCGGTTCCAGAATTTTGTTTTTCCGCTTAGGGAGGTACGGTGAGGCTCCAAGCAAAGTGCCAATAACGCAAAGCCAAACAAACGTAACTTCAAATCCCTTTGGAGGAAAAATGTCTGAACGTACGTACGGAAACGCAACAGACATCACAATCGGAATGGAAACACCAGAAACGATGCCCGCAACGAAAAGCAATTTGGGGTCCCAAATTTGGGTTTTAGGACGTGCGAGAAAGTGTACCATGCCAGCGGGAATTGCAAGGGCCCAAGATCCAAGGCTAAGAAATATAATGTCCAAGACTAACGGAGTTAACCCGACATCTATTCCGGGAATCGAGCCCCCTCGCTCAATGTAGCCAAATAGATAATAGCCGATTGTCCCTGCGAATGCCCCTGACGCTAAGCCAGTTGCAACACACACCAGAACCATTGCTGGCCGTTTCAGTAAGAAGAACAAGCTTACAAGACCAAAACATCCGCCAAGAAGTGCAAACTTGGTCACAGAGTTTCGAAAACGCTTTTCCATTTTCGCAACTTCAAGCTCTTCTTGCAGTTCTTTGGAGCTGAATCCAGTGACTGGCATGAGATGCTCCGGCAAATCCCATTCAGGCAAAAAATTGCAGATAACCCAGCCGAGGATTGAGCTGAATGCTATTCCAAGCAACCAAGACGCAAATCGAAGATGTTCAGGAGAATCAGATTGAACTTGAATTGCATCACTGAGCTTTTCCATTGGATAGTCCTAGTCTCAAAATAAGGAGAGTTGTTGGGCAAAGTTTTTCGACCTGCGGATGGATGCGATTACTTGGGCGCTTGCGGTTCAAGAAATGTATTTTTTGCGTTGATCTTTGGATTCGCGATTACCTGAATCTTGCCATCTGGCCATGTGATTTCGGCTTGTTCCAAAGTTTCGTTCGAGGGGAAACCACAGTGGATCAAGTAGGGGTTCTGGGACAGGTAGCTACCTCCTCCGACAATATTCCGAAGATAGCTTTTCTTGTTTGTTTTAAAGACTACTCGCGATCCTATGCAATCTCGATTGGAGTGTGTGCCAATAAGCTCAAAAGCGCACCAATTTCCAACAGCTTTAGTTGTGTTTTCCAAAATAACTGACGGTTGATTGACGTGGGATATTGCTAAATCGAGATCACCATCGGCGTCGAAATCAAAGGCTGCGACGCCCCTGCCTCGCCATTTCTGCCCAAAGTAATTGGATGCATCCGATTTTTGTCGCACCAGTTTACCGGCGCCTGAATTGCCAAGCAGCAGCGGAAGCTGTGACACCGAATTGCCTTTCGGAAATCGCATAACGTGGCCGTTTGCAACGACGATGTCTTCGTCACCGTCCAAATCGAAATCTCCTGACACAGTGCCAAAGGAGACGAACAGAGTTCCGAGCGTCATAATTCCGGTCGTCGAAGTAACACATCTAAAATTGGATTGCCCGTCATTGATGTAGAGGGCGCAAGTTTCGTTTTCGTAGTTGGTAACCCAAAGATCTGGAAGGAGATTTCCGTCAAAATCTAAGACCGCGATTCCCATGCTGCCGTTGGAATTTCCATGTTCATCAAGACCAGCTCCGCTCGAGATTCCAATCTCCTCAAACTTCGCATTGCCTTGGTTGAAATAGAGGAAATTGTAAGTCGTGTCATTCGCAACGTAGATGTCCAGTTTTGAGTCTTGATTCAAGTCAGCCAGAATTACGGCCAGTCCTCTGCCGTCTGTCTTAAGGCCAATCTCCAAACCGATGGGGTGAAAAGTTGTGTCGTTGTTGCTTAAGTAAATTTCGTGAGGAAGCCCCTTGAACGCTGCGGGCGCACAAATATCGCGAGCGGTTGTCGCCGGTTTGCATTCAGGGTTATTTGCCCACGACCAATCTGTATTATGCGCAACATAGATGTCTAAACTTCCATCATTATTGAGATCGCCCAAGCCTGCGCTCGTACTCCAAAGAATATCAGTCAATCCAGAATCGACTGCTGTTTCACCGAAAGTACCATCTCCCTGATTCACAAAGCACTGAAGACCGCCGTAGCCAGTCACGAGCAAGTCGGGAAAACCATCGTTGTTTAGATCCCCGGCGGAAACGCCGTTTGAATAGTAAGTTGCCACATCGATGTGAGAAACATGGGTGACATTGCTAAACTGCTTGGCATGATCGTTGTGCCATAGCGTACCCGGAAGTGGCGTAAGCGAATGATCCGTATTTACGAGGCCACCGCCTGGGAAAAATAAATCTGGAAAACCATCGCGATCAAAATCGAAGACAGCTAGTCCACCTCCGATTGACTCAATGTAAGCAAACTGATTGGATTCCTCGCCATTTCGGTACTGATGACTCAGCGTCAAGGAATTGGTAACGTTTTCGAACTGAATCGCTGGCTCAACCAGCAACGATGGTGACGTTCGGGCAGCGTTAAAGGAAGTTGCATCCGTTGACTTACTGGCTCGTGTGCATCCAACAATCAACACTGCGAACATTACTGCGAAGCGAAAGAAGACTTTTATCGCAAAAAAAGACTGACCGTTTGACACTTTTTGAGCCTGTTTGATTTTAGTGAAAAATGAACGGTGGTGATCTATCAATTGCTTGTTCTTGGACTTGCTGTCCTCGTTACGTTCATGGAGCTTAATTTTGTTTGTTTTGCAGAATGAGGAAGCGTTCCCGATGGAATTTAGCTAAGCGCTCATTACCCGGTTCTGTCAACAAATGGGACTCATAGAATTCTGCAAGTGCCTCATGAACCGTAGCACTGTCCTCGCCATAAATAAGTGCACTTCGAAGCCAAAAAAGTCCAGTGCGTTCTGACTCGTACTGGACGAGCAGCTTCCCAAGTTCAATCCTCGAACCGACGTCAGAACTGAAACGATTAATTTTATCGCTAAGTGAACTCACCTTTTGAAGTGCCTCTCTGGTTTTCGACACTGACTCAAACTCTATTTCTGCTTCCCGATCGCGTTTCAAACCACGAAGGGCAATTGCTTTAGAATAGCGAGCAGAAACATCGCGTGGATTCTCACTCAACGCCAAATCAAGAAATCCCAGTGCTTGTGCGAACTTCCCTTCGTTTGAGAGCAGCTTTCCCAACTCGGATGCTGCGATGAATCTCTCGTAGGGTTCGCCGACAGACGTGTACGATAGCCGCACAGTGTTGCTCCCTAATTTAACGACCTCTTCAAGAAGTAGCTTCGCGAGTTCCAAATTCCCCAATTTTATGTAACTCATAGCCATGCCAATCCTAGCGGCCGCTGGTTTCGGCATCCGAAGACACTGCTTGTACAATTCAAGCGACTCATTTGCATCGTTTTCGTCGAGACAAAGCCGAGCGAGGCCAAAAATTGCGGGAAAGTAGTTCTTGTTCTTTAAAATCGCAGACTGGTAATTGCTCTTGGCATGATCAAGTTGCTGAAGATATTCTTCAATTCTGGCGATGCGATACAATGGAATCGGTGTATCTGGCTGGTCTGCTCTCCACGCGTTTAGAATCTTCAAGGCCGCTTCAAATCGCGACTCTTTTGCAAGTCCATTCGCGTAGGCCTCACATATTTCAGGGAGATCGCGGTCCCCTTTTGATAGCCTTTCAGTGATTTTTAGCTCGACGTCCTCAAGTAAGCCATTCTGCGCTAGACTCAGTTGTCTTTCTAGTACAACCCTATCGGCTTCCATTCCATTGCGTTCCGCAGCATCTAATAAACGACCCATGGAAAAAAAATCATCTTGCAACCTCGCTATTCTCGCCGCAAGAAACAACGCTTGTGGATTTGCAGGCTGCAGTCTCTTAGTGAATCGCAGCCATAACTGGGCCACCTCGAAATTTCTCTGATGGATCGCAACATCAGCAAAATGATTTGACACCCCACAGAAACCACCGGAGAGGCACCAAGACAAGATCGCCAATCCAAAAATTATCCAATAATAAATCGTTGGAATCCGTCGTTTGGATTGGCTTAATAAACTTTGATTTCGATTAACAAAAATTTTCCGACGCGTCTCGCTGGCCATGGCGTCTACAATTTGCCAATAATTTCCTTTGCCTTGGATTTTACCGCCGCTGGGGTATTTGCTTTCTTAAGTTCTTCGAACAACTTTTTTACAGTCGCTCCTTTGGCGGCGTCATCGCTTTCGAGTTTTGCTAAGTTTTGCTCGATCGCCATCATCTCGCTTCCGAGTGTACCAGATTCTGCAGTAGACATAAGGTTCTGCTTAATGGAAGCAGCAGCGCCCGAATCGCTAACTTCCACAGGTGTACCCTTTGAATTACATCCACTTAAAATGAATCCAAGGCAAAATAGAAAAGCCGTTTGATAAAAAACTTTTACGATTCTCAATTCAATTCTCCAAATAGTTTTGTATAAAAAAACATCTCCGGACAAGGCCCGGAGATGTTCCAAAATGAAACAGCAGATTTACTCGTTTGAAGAAACGACTTGAGCATCGTTCCGACCACCTGTAAATTGCCAAGTTTTCGCATCAATGGATTGACTCACAAATCGAACCGAGCCATCACCCATACCCGCATTAACACCGCCAGTATGCGTACTGCGAGCCGTGTAAATCCCATCTCGATCGGATGCAAACCCACTTCCACTAGTCTGGCAATTCGGGAAACGCCAGTTGGGAGGCGCTACTGTATTCAACGCAGTTTGAGTTGGTTCAGGCGACATCCACTGTCCACCATTCGTAGAGTTATGATTCGTTATCGCGAGACAAGCGGCTCCAAAGGTATTGATTTCTGCCTCGGACGGATATTCAACGGCTCCTGCAAACGCAGAACCAATTCTCGCCTCCGACGATTGACCCTTCATAAGGAAGTTACCGTTATCATCACCAGAGAGATGCTCCGATAGCATTAGCGTATTGGAAGTACCATCGGTGACGTCAGCCATCCGAACAGAACACCTAGCCGTAGTATTGCTTTGGCCTCTGAACATTCCGTTTTGCTTCGTGTAATCAGCCCAAATAATTGTCGATCCGAAACTTACCCCGTAGTTGCAGCCAGGACCATTCGACCAACCAGTGCCTGATGTTGGGAAACGTTGCGCCGACGGACACAGGAACGCTGGAACCGACGTTGCACGAGCTGTATAAAAGGCAACAGGTCCCCCTACATCCCAATGACTGAAAAAGTTGTTCGAAGACGTGGCAACAGCAGCTTGCAGTGGCGATTGCTCAATAAACGGAAGCAATTGGGTAAACGCACTATATCCACGCCAGTAATCTCCCTGGCCATTGCGAGTTACAAAACATGGGAATGATTTGTGTGTATCGTGGTAATTATGCATTGCCAATGCAAGCTGCTTGACGTTATTAGAACATTGCATTCTTCGGGCCGCTTCCCGAGCAGCCTGGACAGCAGGTAAAAGCAGACCGACCAAAATACCAATAATAGCGATTACAACAAGCAGCTCTACTAACGTAAAACCACTCGTTCTTTTTAAACGAGATACCATAGCAAACTCCTTAAAATGAACTGAGAGAAGGCGAGCCGCCAACGCGGACGCAATTCCTGTATTCCGCAATAATAACTGCATTCGAATATTTGGACACCGTTCAAAGGATAAATGCAAAAAAATTTCGGTTTTTTCGATCTTCAATTTCTCAACGTGATTAATGCGTAATCGATAGTTGTTTGCTACGCATATTGGAAAGGACTAGAATCGATAAGCATTTGAATCCTTCGTTGTACACCTGGTTAAAATAAATAGTATCCAATGTCGGCCTTTACGAATCGAACCTATTTAGACCACTTGAAGATTGCAATTAGTTTCAGTTCCATTGTTGGATTCATGGGTTGCCTTATTTCATTCCTCTATGAACCGGCCAGTCTCTATTCCCAAGACCCTTTTGAAGCGACGATCCAGCCATTCCTTCAAACCTATTGCATTGATTGCCATAGCGGTACAGAACCAGAAGGAAAACTGGACCTCGGCTCTCTCCAAACGCGTCAATCCATTTCCGTTCGGTTTGCCGTGTGGAAAGAAGTCGAACGCCGTGTCGCAAACGGAAATATGCCGCCCAAAGATGCTGCTGCTCTACCTACCAACAAGGATAGGCAGAGGTTTACGGATCTCATTCAAAGAACGCGTCGCGAGGAGGCAATTCGGTTTGCGGGCGATCCTGGCGTTGTTTCCGTTCGGCGGCTCAGCAATGCAGAATACAATAACACGCTTCGCGACTTGACCGGAACAGACATTCGGCCCGCACGTGAGTTCCCAGTCGATCCCGCTAATGAAGCTGGCTTCGATAACTCAGGCGAATCTCTGACTATGTCTCCTGCTCTACTAAATAAGTACTTGGCCGCGGCACGTGATGTGTCAAATCAC
Source organism: Pirellula sp. (assembly GCA_043757575.1). Taxonomy (GTDB): domain Bacteria; phylum Planctomycetota; class Planctomycetia; order Pirellulales; family Pirellulaceae; genus JBKCUI01. The sequence continues at coordinate 4,093 of JAYVPE010000228.1, read as the reverse complement.
ATGGTCCTGACGCCGACTGGAATTGCATTCGCTCCATATCCGGTTGTGACTGATACCGATCGCGACAAGTACTGCGTCCAACGCATTGTCGACTTTTATAATAAACAACCCACCGATATCGCAGACTATCTCTATGCCGCTTGGAAAGCTCGTGTCGCTAACCATTCGAATCGAAGTATCTCTCTGGAAAAATTGGCGGAGGAGCATCGACTAAGTACGCGATACTTGAGTACGATTGTTAACTTACTGCATGACGTGGACACCGACACAACAAAACTAGGGCCGCTTGCAGAAGTCCGAAGGCGGTGGCTTGCGTTGCCGACCGAGAGCGAAAAAGCTGTACGACATGAATGCGAATCGCTAAGAGATTTTATTCTCGAAGTTCGACGCCAGCTTGAACCCGCATTCAACATGCGCCTCAAAGGTATCCACGACGGAGCTCAAGCGTTCGTTCTCTGGAAGAATCGTCAGTCGGCAACACATCGACAATCGTTTCTGCCAGAGACTCTCAAATCGCTTGTTTTTGAGAAACTGTCATCGGAAATCGCAAATGTCTTGAAGACTCCCGACGATGCCCATTTGCAAACCATCTTCTACCGTGACTTGGAACTCTTTTGCAAGAGTTTTCCGGATGCATTTTTCGTCTCGGAACGCGGTCGCGATTATTTAGGGGTTCCCAAAGAGAAGCAAGAAAAAGGTCGGCTTCTGAGCGCGGGATTTCATAGCATGATGGGCTATTTTCGCGACGATCAACCTTTGTGCGAACTGCTGCTGGACGACAGCAAACGCCTTGAACTGAACCGATTGTGGCAAGAACTTGATTTCGTCACATCCGCTCCAATGCGGCAATACCAAGGCTTCCTCTGGTTCGAACGAACCGATCACAAATTTCTCCGTGATGAAGAATTCGATTTTGCGAGACCTGAAAACAAAGATGCCTTGTCAGCGGAATTGGTCCACAAGCTTTCGGAGAAGTACCTTGCAAAAGCAAAAACCATGGATGCCTCAACGGAGCAGCTCACGGCGATCGAAGATTTCTTTGTCAATATAGAGTCACAGATCCGTTGGGTAGAACAAACGCGCGTCAGCTCCGAAAAAATCCACCTCGATGCGATTGAACAGTTCGCCGAACGTGCTTATCGCGGTTCGCTCACTTCGGATCAGCGAAAAGACTTGAGGCAATACTACACTTCATTAAGGCAAAACGATAACCTGACGCATGACGAGGCTATTCAAGATCTATTGGTATCTGTCCTTATGTCGCCCCAATTCTGCTACCGCGTTGATTTGGGTATGCAATCAGCGGCCCAGCGGCCGCTGGACGACCATGAACTCGCTAATCGTCTCAGCTATTTCCTATGGTCAAGCATGCCCGACGACAGACTACTCGAACAAGCTCGCGCGGGCCGATTAAATGACCCCGAGGTTCTAATCGGCGAGGTAGATCGCATGCTTCGCGACGATCGAATACGCGGGTTGGCAATCGAGTTTGGTTCTCAATGGCTCGATTTTCGCCGATTCCAGGAGCACAATAGCGTCGACCGCGTTCGGTTTCCGCAGTTCACCGACTCGCTTCGGGAAGCCATGTATCAAGAGCCTATCCACTTTCTTGTAGACTTGATCCAACAGAATCGCTCGGTGCTCAGTTGCATCGATGGCAAGCACACGTTCGTCAACACAGAGCTTGCCGACCATTACGGTATCGCGAGAGAATCCAATAGTGCGAAGTCGGATTGGTGGCGAGTTTCGGACTTGCCCAATTCGCAGCGCGGTGGATTGTTGCCGATGGCTGTGTTCCTGACACAGAATGCTCCCGGTTTAAGGACCAGTCCGGTCAAGCGTGGCTATTGGGTCGTGCGTCGCTTGTTGGGCGAGGTTATACCACCGCCGCCACCAAACGTTCCTGAATTGCCGGTTGATGAGTCGCAATTAGGTGAACTGAGCTTGCGTCAAACATTGGAAAAACATCGACAGCTCGAAAGCTGTTCTGTTTGTCACGATCGATTTGATTCGATCGGTCTCGTGTTTGAAGGTTACGGTCCGGTAGGTGAACGTCGCACTCGGGATCTTGGCGAAAAACGGATCGATGACTCAGCGGTTTTCCCAAATGGGCAATCCGGAAGCGGTGTCGATGGCCTTCGAGAATACATCATGAAGGATCGCCAATCCAATTTCATCGAAAACCTGTGTGGGAAACTGTTGGCTTTTGCTCTTGGCCGCAGCTTGCGGCTGGCCGATGATATACTGATCGAGAAGATGCAAATCGACTTGGCTTCTGAGGATTATCGATTTGGTACACTGATCAAGGCAATCGTTTCCAGCCCTCAATTTTTGCAAAAACGCGGAACCGACCACAATGAGAAAAGCGATGTCGAGTAGCAATCGAGTATCAAGGCGAATTCTGTTGCAAGGCGCCGGCGTATCGATGACTTTACCTTGGTTGCAGTCGCTGCGAGTTTGGGGTGAAGACTCAAGCACACGTTCAGACGCACCGGAGTTCCCGAAACGGTTCGGCGTGCTCTTTATGGCATGTGGGGTCAATCCAGATCATTGGTGGGCTAAAGCAAGCGACAAAGTGCCCATCGAGAATGGAATGGAGTTGGGCAAATCGCTCGCCCCGCTCGAGCCGATCAAAAGAAAGCTGAATGTGATCAATGGTTTGTTTAATAAAAACGCAACGGGAGTAGGCATTCACCCGGGACAGACGGGCAACATTCTTTCTGGGGCTTCCTTGAAAAAGGGAGCCGAGCTAGGCGGTGGTACGAGCGTCGATCAGTTGCTTGCGAACCGAATTGGTAGCGACACGATCCAGTCGAGTTTGGTGCTCGGTTGTGAGCAGCCGGTTACCGGTTACCACGAGACCAACTTTTCGATGGCATACAGCTCTCACATTTCGTGGCAAAACGCGACGTCGCCTGTTCCGATGGAGGTCTATCCGGCATTGGCGTTTGACAGCTTGTTCGAAAACCGTGGCGCACGTCGCAATCAGAGCGTCCTCGATCGCGTTGGTGAACATGCGACTGATTTACGTCGAAAAGCCAGTTTGGATGACCGTCGAAAACTGGATGAGTTTCTATCCAGTGTGCGGGAGGTCGAACAAGGGATAGAACAACAACGCAAAGCACAGGACAAAGCAAAGGCACGCATGGATGGCAATCCACAAGCTATCGCGAGCATGCCACGCCCAGACAATGGACTTCCGGAAGACATTCGCGATCATATGCGACTGATGTGCGACATTGTTGCGTTGGCGTTTCAAACCGACAAGACACGGATCGCCACGTTGTTATTGTGTCGCGATATTTCAGGCCTTTTCTATCCCTTTTTAGATGCGAGGAACGCGCACCATTCCGCATCTCATAACGACCGCTCCGATGAGTTTGAGCGTATTTCCACCTACTACTGCAGTCAGTTCGCTTACCTGGCTGGCAAGCTAGATGCGATGCAAGAGGGAGACGGAACGGTACTCGATCACTCCTGCATCCTATTTATCAACAATATGTGGTCTGGAAGCGCTCACAATTCTCAAAAGGTTCCATTGCTAACGGCTGGCGGATTGAATGGAAAGCTTAAGACGGGCCGCGTTTTGGATTACGAACATCGGCCCGACAGCGAACGCAAACTTTGCAGTATGTACTTGTCGCTGATGCACCGCATGGGGGTAGCGGCGGATAAGTTCGGTGACGCGGACGCGCCCCTGTTGGATTTGTAGTTCAATTGCCCGCAAGTTCATTTCGGTCAATCTTTAAGCGAGAGGCAGAGTGGAGTATCCCAACCCGAAGTGTAAGGGCTTATTGATTTAATGCGATTTACAGAAATAGTGATTAGCCATTGGGCGCTAGCGTGGACTGTTAAAAATTCGGTATTGACACGGGTTTTGGTTTGCGCAAGTGTTGTTCCTCTACAGTAGGGGTTAGATCAAGACTGGGAATGTAGTGGAGACCATGTCCAAAGTTTTCTTTTATCCAATTGCGAACGCTCGATATAGAGCAGTTGGCTAGAGCTGTTCGCACGAGCGATGGAGTGATTTGTGTCGTGCAAGCGACCACCGCTAAGAGTTGGCCCGTCAGACTGTTGGTCGTGCCAGCGGTAG
>JAYVPE010000227.1:0-7017 GCA_043757575.1 Pirellula sp. | reverse complement strand
AGCAGGATGAGTCTCTTTGGCAAATTATTGCCGATCAAGGTTGGGTCGGTCTTCATCTTGACGAAGGCTGCGGAGGATTAGGACTCGGCCTGGTCGAGCTAGCGGTGGTGGCTGAAGAGATGGGCCGCGCGTGCTTGCCAAGTCCGTTTCTGGCCACGACTTGGGCAGCCACTCTTTTAGCCCAGGCCGCCAACTCCCAGCATGCATCGACTCTACAATCGATTACCGCAGGTTCGCTCAAAGCGACGGTTGCTTTGATGGATCAAGGCAGCGACTGGGAAATCGAACATGTTCAGACACCATTGAAGCCAACGCCAACGGGATGGCAGCTCACTGGTCGCAAAACAGTGGTGCTCGACACGGCTGAGGTCGACATCCTTTTGTGCGTGGTGCGTCAAGGCTTGGAGCTTGCAGTCGTTTCGGTATCGACTCGAGCGTTAGGCGTCCAATGCACGCTGGCGCGAAGTCTGGATGCGACGCGGAAGTTGTACGACGTCTGCTTCGATGCAGTATCCATTTCGCAAAAAGACATCATCGCTGTGGGAGACCAAGCACGCGAGGCTCTCGAATACTCTACACGAGTCGCGACACTTGCAGCCTGTGCTGAGTTGCTTGGCGCGATGCAATGGATTCGTGAGGCAACTCTCGACTACGCGAAGACTCGCAAGCAGTTTGATCGAACGATTGGGTCCTATCAAGCCGTGCAGCATCAATGTGCCGATATGCTGTTAATGACCGAGAGCGCACGGGCGGCGACGTATTATGCCGCGTGGGCTCTAACTGTGAAGGCAGTCGACGGCAACAAGGCAGTTGCGATCGCAAAGGCCTATTGCTCTGATGCCGGTCGCGAGGTTGCGCACCGTGGCGTGCAAATCCACGGCGGTATCGGCTTTACGTGGGAGCACGACTTGCATCTCTTCCTGAAACGCATCAAGGTTTGCGAGTTTCTCTTCGGCGATGCCACTTGGCAGCGAGAGCAGATCGCCAAACACATTTTATAGAGAGATACAATGATGCTAGACTGGTACCGATATTGTCAAAGGGAATTTGTTCATGAAAATCGTTCGGATATTTGCTCACCGGGTCGAATTGCCGCTTGTGGAGGGCTCTTATAAATGGTCTGGGGGCAAGTCCGTTTCCGTATTTGATAGTACGATTGTTGGCGTAGAGACAGACGACGGACTAGTTGGCTACGGCGAGGTCTGTCCATTGGGGCCGTTCTATTTGCCCGCTTACGCGGAAGGAGTGCGGAGCGGATTGCGGGAACTTGGTCCGCACTTGCTTGGTATGGACCCACGCGAGCTTGGTAAGCTCAATCTGCAAATGGACGCCGCGCTCAAGGGACATCCTTATGTGAAAACGGGTATTGATATTGCCTGTTGGGATATTCTGGGCAAAGCGACCGGATTGCCAGTCTGCGTTTTGATGGGAGGCCGCTACGGCGAAAGTGTGCGGCTATATCGCGCGATATCACAGGTGGCACCTAATGAAATGGCCAGAAACGTTTCCAGTTATCGAGAGCAAGGATATACGCGGTTTCAACTTAAGGTTGGTGGCGATCCCGATATTGACATCGAGCGCATTCGAGCAGCTCGCGCAGTATTAATGCCAACCGATCGCTTGGTGGCCGATGCAAACACGGGTTGGACGCAACACGAAGCGATGCGAGTCGTCCGCGCGGTGCACGACCTGGATGTCTATATCGAACAACCTTGCTTGACTTACGAAGAGTGCTTGGCAGTGAGGCGCAACACGACCCTTCCGTTTATACTGGATGAAAACATTGATGGACTCGATGTGCTTTTGCGTGCAAAAAAGGATTTGGCGATGGACGTCGTGAATTTGAAAATTAGCAAATTAGGCGGCCTGACGAAAGCAAAGCAAGCTCGCGATCTGTGCGTTTCGCTGGGACTCGCAATGACGCTCGAAGACAGTTGGGGTGGTGATATCACGACTGCAGCGATCGCGCATTTTGCTCACAGCACTCCCGAAGCGTTCCGTTTCACATCCACTGACTTCAATAGTTACAATACCGTTAGCAATGCGGTCGGAGCCCCACAACGCGAACAGGGATTCATGAAAGCCAGTGAATCACCCGGGCTCGGTGTGACTCCAAAAGCAGATGTAATTGGCCCGATTGTACTGGAAGTAAAATGACCTTACTCTGTAGTAACTGACAATGTAGTAACCGATAATTCCTATTTCAACTTAGAAAGACTTTATTGTGAATTCATCGACAACACTCCTGTCTCGCAGCCGTCGTCATTTTTTCGGCGGCTTAGGGGCCACGGCTGCTTTCTTTGCCGTCCCCGGTGCCTTTGCTGACGAACTCACCCGCACACCCAAGCAAACCGAGGGCCCGTTTTATCCAGACCACCTACCGTTGGATACTGACAACGACTTGCTCGTGCTCAACGATTCGTTGACACCAGCCGTGGGAGAAATCACTTGGTTGAGCGGACGCATCCTGGATGCGCGGGGTGAACCCATGCGCAATGCGGTTGTTGAAATCTGGCAGTGTGATAACAACGGTGCTTACCTCCACTCCAAGACGGGAAACAAGGAAAAACAGGACGCTAACTTCCAGGGCTTTGGACGCTTTGTCACCGGTTCCACTGGCGAGTATCTGTTCCGTACCATCAAGCCAGTTCCTTATCCCGGTCGAGCGCCACATGTGCACTTTAAGATCAAACAGTCCAACAAGGATCTGTTGGTTACACAGTGCTACATCAAAGGCCATTCGGGTAACGAAGCGGATGGCGTTTGGAAGAACATCAAGGACCCAAAGCAGCGAGATGCGGTGACTATTGATTTCTCGCCGCTGAAGGGTTCTCGCTTTGGAGAACTTACCGCGAAGTTCGACCTCGTTCTCGGTTTCACCCCGCAAGGGTAACCAACCAAAGCATTTTACTGGGAGCATTCTACGGAGGTCCAACTGAGGACAGCAGGACCTAGGTAAATAACTCCTTGACCACTCGGCCATGGACGTCGGTCAATCGGAAATCGCGCCCTGAATACCGGTAAGTCAAGCGCTGATGGTCTAATCCCATTAAATGCAAAATGGTTGCGTGCAAATCATGCACGTGCACTCGATCTTCCACAGCGTTCATCCCAAATTCATCCGTCGCTCCATAAGTGAGTCCGCCTCGGATTCCTCCGCCCGCTAAAGCCATCGAAAAACCTGTGTGATGGTGATCCCGACCCGGTTTGGCTTTCTCGTTTTTCTTGTTGACCTCCGAGTAAGGTGTGCGACCAAACTCACCGCCCCATATCACTAACGTGTCGTCCAACATCCCTCGCTGCTTCAGATCTGTCAGCAGTGCGGCAGTCGCTCGATCGCTGTCAGCGCATAACTTGCGGTGCTGATTGTCGTTATCCGAATGCGTATCCCAAGGCTGTTTGTTCTTGTTGGTAACATAATAAACTTGGACCATGCGCACTCCACTTTCGAGCAACCGTCGAGCAATCAAGCAACTGTTCGAAAACGGAGTCTCGCCATACATCTCGCGAGTCTCTTTCGATTCCGTTGCCACGTCGAATGCTTCGCGAACTTCGCTTTGCATTTGAAAGGCCAACTCCATCGCCCGAATCTGTTCGTCGAAGACCGCGTCGTTTTCTCGGGCTTGCATGTGCTTGCGATTCAATGCCTGTAGCAAGTCGAGTTGCTGCCGCTGTTCCACCCGCCCCAACAAAGGATGTCGAATGTTGGAAACCATTCGGTCGACGTCCAGGTCGTTTGTGTCTACCGAGGTTCCTTGGTACTGACCGGGGAGGAACGAATTCGACCAGAGCTGAGGACCGACAACTGGCCGCCCAGGGCTCAGAACAACGAACGACGGCAAGTTTTGGTTTTCACTGCCCAATCCATACGACATCCAAGAACCCAGACTGGGACGCACCGGCTGCAAGTGACCACAGTTCATCATGAGCAATCCGGGCTCATGATTTGGAACGTCCGTGTGCATCGAACGAATGACGCACAAATCGTCGGCATGTCGCGACATGTTGGGCAACAGTTCGCTCATGACCAAGCCCGATTCCCCGTACTGCTGGAAGCGAAATGGCGAAGGCATATAGCCCGACCCTTTCGATTCTCTATACAGTTTTCCGGAAGGTTGATCCCCCTCGTACTTAGCGAGCAACGGCTTCGGATCAAAAGTGTCGACGTGCGATGGAGCACCATTCATGAACAGAAAGACAATCCGTTTTGCCCTCGCTGGGAAATGCGGAACTCCAATCGGTAACGCTCCCTCGACAGCAACGTCCGCCAAACCACTGCTGGCCATGGCCTCCATCCATCCCAGGGCACCAAAACCTGCCCCACAACGATGAAGCAACTGTCGACGTGAAAAGTAAGTTGGATCCATAAACCTTGCCTATTAACCTAGGGTGCCTTCGGCTTGCTCATTAAACGATAAATCCACAATCTTAGTCCAAAATCAAAAGTTCATTCGATGCCAACAACGCTTGTACGTATTTCGTCCATTGTCGGTGCCTATCGCTACCATCTTTCAAAAAATCCGTACCCAAAAGTAGTTCTTCATGGTCTGGGTTTCGTGAATAAATAGATGCGTAAGCGTTGCGGATTCGATCCTCATTCGTAGAAACATCGAGATTCAACAGCCGATCCACAAGCTGGTCGGCTTGCTTCAGCATAAAATCACTGTTCATCGCAAAGAGTTTTTGAAGAGGTGTTGTGGTCAAACTCCTGCGCTCGCTATGCGTATTGGGATCCGGAAAGTCGAATAGTACTAACAACGGGTCCAATTGAAATCGACTGATCGAGCTGTACAAGGTCCGACGAACTTCGGTCGCATTGCTGGCCTGAATTGAGCCTTTGGCAAACGAGTAGTCGATTGCCCCCGAAGCAACCAACAAACTATCCCGCCAAGCTTCGACACTCAGTCGCCGCCGATTGGCTCGCCAAAGCCACTGATTTGCCGGATCACTTTCCTGTTTTTCAAAGTCGATCGTACTGGATTGCTGATAAGTTGCCGACAGCACGATCTCGCGATGCAACCACTTGAGCGACCATCCGTTTTGCATGAAGCGAACGGCAAGATCGTCCAGCAATTCAGGATGGCTCGGTCGCTCTCCCAACTTTCCGAAGTTGCTTGGGGTTCCGACGAGAGGCTTTCCAAAGTACTGTCCCCAAATTCGATTGACTATCACGCGTGCCGTCAGCGGATTGGTGGGCGAAGCTATTGCATCGGCCAGCTCCAATCGTCCACTCCCATTTTTGAACGTGATTTTCTCGCCACCGGTAAGCACCCTTGGAAACCCGCGTTCTACCAACTCACCTTCGTTTTCGACATTGCCTCGGATCATCACTTTAATGTCTCGCGGCTTTTGATCGCGGATGACATGCATTGATTTATCTGGGTCCTTGGCATGGCCATCCTTTGCCTCAACAGATTCGTCGAGGGGCATGTTGAGCATTTCGGTCCCGGCAAAAACGCCAGCCAACGCATAGTAATCCTCGGTTGGAAACGGATCGTATTTATGGTCATGGCATCTCGCACAAGCCACCGTTACACCGAGCAACCCGCGAGTTACAGTATCAACCCTATCCTCCCATTCCTCAGCCATCACATCCGGCGCGTTGCGGCGATAGTACTTGGGACCAAGCCCGATGAACCCAAGCGCCACCCACTGTTCACGATCATCCGGTGACATCAGATCCGCCGCCAATTGCAGTCGAACAAACTGATCGTACGGCATATCAAGGTTAAACGCTCGAACAACCCAGTTGCGATAGAGATAAGCGTTAGGAAAGAAGAGCGATTTGTCGTCGCCGACAATGTGCGCCTGGTCCTCGGCGTAGCGAGCTACATCCAACCAAACACGAGCCCATCGTTCGCCGAATCGAGCGGACGATAGGAGTTGATTTACGCGATCTTGATAGGCGGTTGGCGATTCGTCTTGAACGAACGATTGCATTTCCTGTTCGGAGGGTGGTAAACCGATCAAGTCGATGGATGCTCGACGCAGCAAAGTACGACGATCAGCAGGTTCGTTTGGATAGAGTTTTTCGGATTCGAGTTTTGCCAAAATGAACGCATCCATTGGGCGTTGGAGCCACTCATTGGATTCGAGAAAGGACGCGTCATGACGTTTTGGTTGTTGAAAGGACCAAAACGCGACGGCTGCTTTCCAATCGATCTCCGACTTGGATGCAAGTGCTGGTGCTGACTCGGCCTCGCGCGGGTCGACGGCTCCATCTGCGATCCATTTTTCGAAGTCAGCTATGACGCTCTCGCTGAGTTTCCCTTTTGGCGGCATCTCGACTGACTCGAACTTTAACGCCGATATAATGGAGCTTTGCTCTAGGTCTCCAGGCACAATCCCAAAGCCGCTCTCACCCCCTTTGCGAATGGCTTCACGTGTGTCGAGACGTAGCTCACCTTGGATCGCCTTGGACGAAGCTGAATGGCATTCGTAGCAATGCTCGACCAAGACCGGACGAATCTTCTTTTCGAAAAACTCGATGTTTGCGGTTTCCTCAGCGTTGGCAATCCAAGCGAACGCCGCAAACAAACTCAGGTGAACGATAAATAAGAAGTATGTGAAGCGGTTCATCGCGATCGGTTTTGCCAAAAGAACAAGGCTGAGGTGGGGGGGTCGGAACAGTAAATTGTACACCCTCAGAAGCCACAATTCAAATGGAAATGGTGCTGACCTTCGTGCTCGCCCCTTACTCCTTTAAGCGATGACGGCATTCGCTTGGCGTGAACAGCAACTGCTGAACGCGGCTGTCGCCAACTTCGAGAGGCGACCCACAACATCCTGTTCTTCAAAAAGAACGAACGAATACTCGCGAGACCTTAGGATCTTGTTCTGCATAATCTCGCGCTGCATGGCTTCAAGCTTGAGATGGGCGACTTGTTTTTTTGGTTCGATGGCGGCTTCCATTCGCTGCTTGACTTGGACAATCTCTTCGTGCCATTTATGCTTTTCACCGCGCGCAGGAATATTGGCTATTTGACGCGAGTGTGACTCAAATAGTAAACGCTGTGA
>JAYVPE010000226.1:0-7030 GCA_043757575.1 Pirellula sp. | reverse complement strand
TGGCTTATTGGTGGGGCGCAAAACTCGTGCCAAAGTCGCAGGAATCGCAATGTTTTTTAAAGAATTATCTGTCGCAACTTACGTGCCGAACAGTATTGTCTGCGTCCCCTTTGGTTTGCTCGGCTCCTGGCCACTTTTCTAAAAACTAAGCAACCTTCGGAACGCAACTTACGTGCCGAACACTATTGCCTGTGTCCTTTCCAACGTCAGTTTCAGCAACTGCGAGAATAAAAATCACACAAATGCTCTAGTAAGTTATTCAATCACCGATAGGCTATTGAGAATATATCAACCAGTACCGAGATCTTTGCTGATAACTTGTGAAGCACGAATGGAGAGGACTAGGCGGATCAGGCGAGCGTTGTTCGAGAATTGCATTCTATGCTGCTCTAAGTCCAAGAAAGAAGTCGGAGAATGATTACAGAGGATCCCCATGTAGATTTGTCATTTCACATTTCCGGCGTTCAGCCTTTGTGGTCGGATCATGGTTATTCGCTTTACGGAGCCATCTCGCGAGTGCTCCCACAAATTCACGAGCCAAACGAAATAGCGGTCCTACCGATTTCAGGTCAGCAAATTGGCGGTCGTCAAATGCAATTGACGAGGTCGAGTCGTTTAACATTGCGAGTGGCGTCATCAGACATTGCATCCTGGCTTGGTCTGGCTGGAAAAACTCTGGAGATCGGCGGCGCCAGGGTGCAGATTGGAGTACCAGAGATTCACGCGATCATTCCAGCAACAGCGTTGCGCAGTCGCCTAGTAACGACCAAAAACTGCCAAGACCAAACAAGATTCGAAGCCGAGCTCCACCGCCAGATGAAGGCATTGGGCCTAAACGACCAAGTTATCGTCACGATCATCAAGCGTCGCACGGTGCGGATTCATGACAAAGAGGTGGTGGGCTACGAAGTCGTATTAGAAGGCCTCAGTGCGGAAGAATCGATCTCAATCCAAACAGCTGGCCTGGGCGGCCGAAGACACATGGGCTGCGGGATCTTCGTGGCCCACCAACGAGTTGAGGCAAAGTAGTGGACCGACTGAGGGCGAAAAGTTGGGATACTCATGATGGAGCCCCACCTCAAAGCATTTATCTGCCAAACCATCTCGCAGACGTAGTTGTTTGCTCTCAAGCAATTGTTGATGCGACAGGGGCGTTTCAGCTCAATGCATTTGGCATCGATTCGAAAAAGCTTCTGCCGCGATTTCGAAAGCTCACTTCGCTGGCAGCTGCTTGCCACGATCTTGGCAAGGCGAACAGTCAGTTTCAAAATTTGGTGTCTGAAGCTCGACCAAGTTTCGTGCGCCGACAGGCCGTTCGGCACGAATGGGTGAGTTGGTACATTTTGCAAAGCACACGATTGCAAGAATGGATCAAGTCACATCTCGAAGAAGCGACTCGAGAAATAGATTGGCATATCCTTTTGTGGTCCATTACGGGTCATCATCCTGCATTTGGTAGGGAAATCCCTTCATGCAGCCCAAATGATTCCACCGACGACATGGAATTATTTTTGGGACACGAGGACTTTGAGGTGGCGATTAGACTAGTCGCCAAGCAATTGGATGCGACCAACGCCCCGGTTCGCCTAGACTCCGTTTCAGTCTCTGCGGCGAGCGATATTTACGAACGAATCCGAACCACGTTAGCGGATGCAACTATCCACTGGCATGACTGGAAGCACAACCAAGAATCCCTCGGTATCTTAGCCGCAATAAAAAACACGTTGGTCGCGGCGGACGTCGCTGGATCTGCTCTACCAACATCGTCCCTTGGGACCGGATCGCATTCGCAATGGCAACGACTCATTCGCGATAGTCTTTCGGCGGCACCCAAAACCGATGAGCTTACCCAGCTGATTGAGGATCGATTAACGATCGCGGGCGTGAAGTACCCATTGCGTGATTTTCAATCGGCAGTCGCTACCAATGCATCGGAAGTTACTCTAGTCAAAGCGGGTTGCGGCAGTGGCAAGACACTCGCGGCGTACCACTGGGCTCGAGAACGTTGCCCTGGCAAACGTCTCTACATCTGCTATCCGACAACTGGTACAGCCACCGAAGGATTTCGCGACTATTTGTTCGACAAAAACGAGCATCAGCCCAAGTCAGGCGCAGAGCTGTTTCACGGTCGGTCAGAGATCGATAGCCGCATCATTTTGGAAACCACGGATGAAGACTCCGACAACGAGTTCATTGCTTTGGATCGGATTCGATCCCTGAAAGCTTGGAGCGTCCCCATCGTCAGTTGTACGGTCGATACGGTGCTTGGGATTATGAACAATCAACGTCGAGCGATCTATTCGTGGCCTGCCATCTGTAACGCGGCTTTCGTATTCGATGAAATCCACTCCTACGACGCATCCATGTTCGGAACGCTCCTGGCTTTTCTCAAAAAACTGCAAGGTGTTCCGGTACTACTGATGACGGCCAGTCTGCCAGCAGAGCGATTGAAAAAGCTCAAGAATTCGGTTCGACATCGACCTGGTGGACTCGCGGAGATTCCAGGCCCGCCCGATTTAGAAGCTCTGAAAAGATACCGACAACGTAAAGAGCCTAATCGGTCCATCGCCGATATCGTTGCAGAGGAATTGAAATCGAATGGCAAGGTACTTTGGGTATCAAATACAGTCGCACGTACAATCAATGCGTATCGTTCGTGTAGTCAATTCGCTTCAGGAGACACGGTATACCACAGTCGCTTTCGCTACATTGATCGCGTACGAAGGCACCAATCGGTGATCGCAAAGTTTGGCGAACAAGGCGAATCTGCGATTGCCTGGACCAGTCAAGTTGCCGAAATGTCCCTTGATCTGAGCGCCACATTATTGGTTACCGATTTGGCACCGATACCCGCGTTGATCCAGCGGCTTGGTCGGTTGAATCGCCGAGCCAAAAGCAAATCGGATCCGATCAAGCCGTTCATTGTGATCGAGCCAGTGGATGCCGATGGCAATCCAGCACCGCGCCCCTACAAAACGCAGCAACTCGATGAAGCAAGAAGCTGGCTCGACAAGCTTCCTGTGGAGATCAACCAACAAAATCTAGTCGCGATTTGGGAAAGCATGGGAACAACCAACAAAGAGGACCTTTTTAGCGGGTCCACGTGGATTGATGGCGGCTATGACCGAATCGTGAAGGAGCTTCGAGACTCTTCTCCAGGAGTTACGGTTATTCGACGCGATGACGTCGAGAACGTCCGCAACGGAACATGTTCCATCGCCGAAGTTGTCATCCCAATGAACCCACGATCTAGCATGAACCTAGATCAATGGCCCAAATTTCAAGGTGTGCCGATCGTGAACGAGGAACAACTGCAATACTCAGAACTCCTGGGAGGTGAATGGATATAAGCTATTCCCCCTAAGATTCTCGCTCCCTTCTCCCAGTACTCGGGGAGAAGGGCTGGGGATGAGGGGTGAGAGCCTGGATGTGACTTAGTTCGCGTAGAAATGCGTTTCACAAAATATAATTTAAGCCCACAGAACGTTGGGAAGACCAAAATCGATGGCAAAGAAATCAAAACCTGCAAAACCAACCAAACCCTCATCGCTAACGATGCATTTATTCGCTCCAGGCATGACAGCCATGCATCGCGCAGGACTAGGCGGGCTCGCGTGTTCGCTACGTTCTATCGAAGACCGATTTAAAGATGGAGTCATTGACGAAGAGGAGCTACCTGGTGGGCCGTGGGAAGATGGAAAACCACCGTGGAAAATCGACTCGGATCAGATCACGTTGAATTTCAAAGAACCAACGCAAACTAGTGAGTTCCTTCAGCGACTCTTCGCGCTTTCGTTCATGATTTTGAAAGGAAATGACGTAATCTTTCTGCCTGGACAGTATCGGCAAACACCATCTATGGATGTCCTCGCGGATGCGCAGAGTGCCATTACTCTGACATTTCTCCAACACGGATTGACGAGGACGCTCTCTAAGAATGCGACGACGCTCCAGATTGATGCAGAGGGGAATGGGTCTAAGATGATTCAGGTGCAATTCAAGTCATGCACCAGATTCAAACATCAGGAGGGCTGGAAAGTACTTGTAGACAAAGATGGCTGCATTCAATCAAAACCCATCGAGGTCTCGGGGCCGATCAATCCCGGTGCAGTCGTTCGGCACGTTGCCTTTACGTCAACTACCAAGATCGAGGACCCTGTCGATCGAGTTCTGCCACTGTACTTCGCAATCGTTGGATGCCTCGCAATTTCGATTAATCGAGGTGTTGGCGTATTGATTGTTCCGGAGGTAGACGACCTAAAACGCTTCCAATTGCTTCGGCCACTGATGAGCCCAAGGAACGCGCGCGACTGCAAAGTTGCCGGAGCATCCGACGCAGCACTGCAATGTCAACTTCGCATCCTAGGATCGAAGGAAATGGAGAAGTCGGATGTACCCGCGTGTACGGCATTGTTGTTTCGATCAACGGCCTGGGCAAGTCAGCAAAAATCGCGAGTCGACGCCATCGACATTCCTAAGGGAGATTACAAATCGCTCAAGACCTTCGAGTTGGCTGTGAAAGAACTTGCGCCTCGCGTCATTACCATCGTGGCTCCAAAGGATGCTAACAAAGCCAAGAAGGCGAAAGCCACGAAGAAGAAGGCAAAAGCACCAGTCGGTGATGTTGTTGAGAAAGCGCCCGAACACTTCTGGTCCGACAGCATCGTCAGACCACTCGTGGCGGACAATCTCGCACGAGGTCAACCATGGTACCGAGGCTTTCACGACCTCATGACAAAACTGGATCCCGTTTCCAAAAAACCCAAACGACTTAAACTCTCATTCGAGAAAGCAGGACTAAAGAACATGATAGATAGAGTGGAATGGAACGACCAAGGCGAGAAAGCCATTGTTCAAGCGGTTCATCAAGCAATACGGCAAAGGCTCGGACAAATTGCCGGCGAGAACAAAGGTAAGACAGGCACGATGAAGAATCGTATGCAAGGTGAATTCGATAAGTGGCGGCTCGCCTTTTCGGGTGCCAAGACACCAGACCAATTTCGACATTCGCTTTGCGATCTATTCGGTCGTGCAGGAATCAATCCGGTCTTGAAAGAGCATTGGACAGCAATTCTTCCATGGCTCAGCAGCACCACCAAATGGCAGCTTGCTCGCGATCTTTCGTTGCTCGCGCTTGCCAGCTACACAGGTACTGGAGCGAAAGAAATTGAGACGCCCGAAACCACAGAACCGATTGCCGAAGCGTCCTAACCTAGTGCATAGTCCAGCCGAAGTTGCACCACGTTCCGCCGTCGTGATTGCTGCGACGCGGAGCGTCGCACAACTAAAAAAACCCTTCATGAATACTTCTATCAACTAAACAATTAACGGAGAAAATATGGCTCTACACATCTTTGCAAATGCGGTAACCAGCTACGGAACCGCTGCCAACAACCGCGCCGAGAATGAAGGCAACATTACGACCCTTCAGAAAATCATCTGGAAAGGCCAAACGCATTCGACGGTCAGCGCCGAGGCGATTCGATTTGCTCTTCGAAGACAGCTTGCGGAATTTGAAATGACCAATCGGAGCTGGGACGAAAAAGCGGGCGCCAACATATGGCAAGACCACACGTTTTCAGGTTGGGGAAAAGACAAAGGGGAAGTATTCATTGATGACGATCTACTTGGCTACATGACAGCCGAGGCTTCGAACGAAGAAGGGGTTGCTGGATCGGCTAAAATACGTCGCGCCGTATTGGAGGTGTCGCGAGCGGTTTCATTGACGCCATGGCCAGGTGATGTAACGTTTAACGCCGCCTCTCCGGGAGCGACCCCGTCTGCGGCCAAGAAAGGAACGAATCCTGTTCCATATGGTACCGAGCTTCACGCAACTCGCTATCAATATGGAATTGCAATGACGCCAGGCCGACTACGGAATCCAGCGCGGGCAAAGAGTGCAATCGAATCGCTCTGCTCACTCCGGACAGTAGCCGGCAATCATGGTCGCTTTCTTTTTGACTTCTCTCCGGAGGTGATTGTATTTCGCGTTACGACGGACCCGGCCCCGAGATTGCTCTATTGTTTTGATACCAAGGATGATGGTCACACCGTAACCGTCGATGTCCTACTTCGCCGTATCGAAAATGGTGATGTCGATGCCAAGGAAATACATGTCGGTGTCAGTGATCTGTCATCGGAATTGGCGAAGCAGCTAAAGGCAGTGGGAGCCACCGTCGCCGGAGTGAAGGCAACAGCGCAAGCAGTCTTGAGTTCTTTGGACAAGCACCTGACCGTCAAGGCATAGGGAGAGACGAATGCTGGGACTTTATGTAAGTGTTCCGATCGCATGCTTCCGAAAGGGGCTTGCACGGGAGTACCTCGAAACAGAATCACTTCCACCGCCGTCGACTTGTTACGGGTTCCTGCTTTCGATGGTCGGTGAGACGGATCGGATGCGTCACGAACGAGTACGACTGACTGCGGGACTAATCGGCCAACCTGACCGAAGCGTCATCCTAAGAACGGTTTGGCGAGTCAAATCCAAGCCATTGGGATCCTCAGGTAACTCGCGGCCCGATTACCAGCAGCTCCTTTCGAGTGTCCGATTGGTAATGTGGATTGATTCCAGTGACGAAGGGGACTTGAAAGAGTCGCTTGAGTCCAGGCTCAAATCAGCGTTGTCTCCATCCAAGCGTGGCGCGATCGAGCGTTTCGGTGGCCTGTCGCTAGGAGAGAGCACCCATCTGGTGGATGAGGTTTCGTTGATTGAGCGGATGGATGTCGATGCGAACACGGACAAAGTACGACTGTTTGTCGTGCGCGATCGCGGACGCTATACGCTGCCCGTTTGGGTCGATCACGTCGGGTCGGCTGGAACTCGCTACGCGACTGGAGACTTGGAGGTACGCGATCCCTTGGTTCCCCCAAGTTTGGTTGAACTGCCCAGAATTTGCGACACTCCTCGATGATCGCCACCAAAATCCGTAATCGCGTATACCAAATCCCGCAGGCTTGTCCTGCGGATCGTTCGGCTTCTCGCTACAAACAAAAAACGCCTCCCTCGATATCGGTGGGCCGTCGGATTTGC